>DASSVA010000456.1:0-23973 GCA_035706385.1 Solimonas sp.
CGCGAGGCGCGCAGCGAGTGGGCGTTGACCGCGGTGCTCGACGGCGTGCCGCGTCAGTTCAAGATCGATCGCAGCTTCATCGATGCCGACGGCACGCGCTGGATCGTCGATTTCAAGACCAGTCGCCACGAAGGCGGCGGCCTGACGCGCTTCATCGACGAGGAGCGGCGCCGCTACGAGCCGCAGTTGCGCGGTTACGCCGACATCCTGCGCCGCTACGGGCCGCAGCCGGTGCGGGCGGCGCTGTATCTGCCGCTGATCGAAGATGCGGCGCTGCGCTGGCAGATGCTCGACGTCTGAGGGCAGGCAAGCTGGGCGGCGCCCACAAAAAAGCGCGGAAGGACGGGGCCGCTTCCGCGCCGGGTGTTCAGCCGCTCAGCGTTCGAGCAGCCCGCGCTTGTCCGGCTTGCCGTCCCATTCCTTGGCGTCCGGCAGCATCTCCTTCTTCTCGGTGATGACCGGCCACTGCTTGGTCAGATCGGCGTTGATCGCCTTGAAGTCGGCCTGGTCGGCCGGCAGATCGTCTTCGGCGAAGATCGCGTTGGCCGGGCATTCCGGCTCGCACAGCGTGCAGTCGATGCACTCTTCAGGATCGATCACGAGAAAGTTCGGACCTTCATGGAAGCAGTCCACCGGGCAGACTTCCACGCAGTCGGTGTATTTGCACTTGATGCAGTTCTCGGTAACGACAAAAGTCATGTTGCGCTCGCGGCTCGAAACGGTCGGGTTCTACGGGGGCGCATAGTTTAAACCATTGCGTTCGCGCGACGGTCGGCAGAACGGATGAGCTTTCGCATTTCCGCCCGGAGCAGGGCGCGCGCGCCGACGGGCTACGGTGTCGCGGCGTCGCCCGGGACTTCGGCGCGTTGCGGCGGCTTGGGGCGGAACGCGAGGTCGAGACTGTGCAGCCCGTAGCGACCGCTGGCGCGATCGGCGAAGAACTGCCGCAGGCTGTGCAGGATGGTCGGGAACGCGATCTCGTCCCACGGAATCTCGTTCTCGCGCATCAGCCGGACTTCCGAGCTTTCGAACGTCGGGCCGAAATGATCGCCGCGCATCGTGCCGCGGTGGATCAGATAGATCTGGCTGACGTACGGCACGTTGATCACCATCAGCAGGTCGTCGACCTGCACGTCGACCTGCGCTTCCTCGTGTGCCTCGCGCGCGGCGCCCTGCGCGCTGGTTTCGCCGAGTTCCATGAAGCCGGCCGGAAACGTCCACAGGCCGAAACGCGGTTCGATGTTGCGCCGGCACATCAGCACGCGGCCGTCGGCGTGCTCCGGGATCACGCCGACGATCACTTTCGGATTCAGATACTGGATGTGGCCGCAGGCGGGGCAGACATGACGCGGCAGATGGTCGCCGTCCGGGACGCGGAAGTCGCTGGCATGGCCGCAGGCGTTGCAGAAACGGATATCGGGATGCATGGGTTCGGAGCCGGAAGAACCATCACTATATGGCGTGTCGGCGGGCCGTGTGCGGGTCGCCGCTTGCGGCGCCGGCACGGGCCGCCGGGACGGGAGCGGGCCTTTACTGGATTTGACGCGAAAAATCGACGAACATTTCGGCCACTAGAAATCAACCGGTCCGCAGCGGGCCAGAAAGGGGAGAGGGGAAATGAAGCACATTCGCTTTGCGCCGTTGGCGGCGATCCTGCTCGGTGCAATGGCCACGGGTCCGGCCTATGCGCAGGGGTTCGGCGGCATCTCCAGCAGCTCGTCGGACGCGTACGACAACAACACGAGCGACGAAGGCAGCGACAGCAGCAAGCGCTACGTCTATGCCGGTGCCGATTACGCGTTCCTGCGTACGTCGCTGTCGAAGGACAAACTGAAGACCGCGCTGGGCGGCGATGAGTTCGACTCGGATTTCTACCGCGTGCGCGTCGGCACCCGCCTGTTCAAGCAGATCGGCATCGAAGGCCAGTTCGGCGTCAAGAACGAAGACGGCAACGATCACGACAAGATCGAGACCGAGCAGATGTACGGGGTCTACCTGGTACCGACCGGCAATCTGTTCCGCTTCCTCGAAGTGTCGGCACCGGTCGGTTATTCGCATCTCAAGCTCAGCAACGGCAACGGCAGCGTCAATTTCGATTCGGTCAGCTTCGGCCTCAACTTCGAAGTGCCGGTCTACGTGAATCCGGACAGTTCGTTGCCGGACGTGCGCATCGGCGGCGGCGGTACGGTGTTCTATGCCGAGAATGCCGCGCGGACCTATGGCTATCACGCCGGCATCCGCCTCGATTTCAAGATCTGAAAAGGCGTCGGGCAGCAACCGAAGGCGGCCCGCGGGCCGCCTTTTTGATGGCCGGCGACACAGATTGAAACAAACCGTGGCGATACGGTGACGGCGGCGGCGCGGCGAGGCATTACGATGTACCGGTCGTCGCGTGCTGCCCCTGAACCCGCATGCGGTGATCCCCCGAGCCCCGGTCATACCGGGGCTCAACTATTTCCGGCCCCCGAAATCGCCGGGCTCGGGTTCTGAGCCTGTCGGTCGCTATTCTGCGTCAGCGGTCCGGAATCTCCACCGCTTCGCAGTTCTCACCTGAATCTGGCCCGCGCAAGCGGGCCTCTTTTTTGAGCCGGATCGTTGGTGGAGAGGCGGACGATCGCTATAATCGCCGGCCCCACGCCGAAGTGGCGGAACGGTAGACGCAGCGGACTCAAAATCCGCCGGGGCAGCCCCTCGTGAGAGTTCGAGTCTCTCCTTCGGCACCAATTAGCCGTCCAAACACGGCCAATGACGTACAGATAACCGCGCTTTTTGCGCGGTTTTTTGTTGGGTTAGCGTTTTCTGGTGTCCATTGGTGTCCACCGGCAGCCAGTGCTTGAGTCGGGTAACAAATCGGGTAAAACGGGTAACACGAGGCGCCCCGCCAAATCCGTTACCAACCGTTACCCGAAATGAAGCTCACCGACACCTACATTCGAACGCTCAAGCCGAAGGCTAAGCGGTACAAGTCGCGTCGCGAACGCGGGCTTTTCGTCTGGGTCATGCCCAACGACTCCAAGCTTTGGTATCTGGGTTACACGCATGCTGGCAAGGAGCGAGTGCTGTCGCTGGGCGCGTATCCCGCTGTTTCGATCGCCGATGCGCGGGAGCGCCGTAGCGCGGCGAACAGGCTTTTGGTGAAGGGCATCGACCCCGGCGAGCAACGCAAGGCCGATCGGCAGGCCCAAGCCGAGGCCGACTCCAACACTTTCAAGGTCACGAGCTAGCCGACATTCGTCGATGACTTGGTTGCGAAGACTTTGGCAATACCGTCGGTGTAACCAGCATTTTTCAAGACGACTGACGCACCACCGCCCGCCCGGCTCGGCAAGGCATCGTCGACGGCCGGGCGGGTTTTATGTCATTGACACCATATGTCATCAAGAGCATGATTACCCCATGTCGAAACAGCCTGAATCGTGGACTGTCGAATTTTCCGACGAGTTCGAGCCTGAGTTCGATGCGCTCGCGGTGGCTGTTCAGGATGAATTGCTCGCGCAAGTGAAGGTGATTGAGCAATTCGGCCCGACGGCAGGTAGGCCGCGCGTTGATACGTTGAACGGATCGAGGCACGCGAACATGAAGGAGCTGCGCTTCGATGCCGATGACGGCGTTTGGCGCGTCGCCTTCGCGTTCGATCCGCGCCGCCGTGCGGTGTTGCTTGTCGCCGGCGACAAATCGGGCGGCAGCCAGGCGCGGTTTTACAAGTGGCTCATCGGTCTTGCCGATCGCCGATTCGATGCGCACCTTCAACGGCTAGAAGCCAGCAAGAGGAAATGACGGACATGGGACGCACCCTGACTGAAAAGATGGCACAGCTTCCCGCCAAGCGTAGGAAGCGTGTCGAGGCGCGTGCGGCGGAACTGATCGCTGAGGAAATGTCACTGCGCGATCTGCGCAAGGCGATGAGCCGCACGCAGGCTGAAGTCGCCAAGTCGCTCAAGGTTGGGCAGGACGCGGTTTCTCGCTACGAGCAGCGCGCCGACATGCTGCTGTCCACCCTGCAGGGCTATGTTCAGGCGATGGGCGGCGAATTGGACTTGATCGTGAAGTTCCCGAATCGCGAGCCGGTCAAGCTCAAGACGCTGGGCGAGATCGCTTGAAGTCATGAGCTATGGAGCATTCCGAATTTCACATCGGGCTTGAGTTCTATACGGCAAGCGGTTGCTGGCGCTGCACGGATGTTGGAAGCCGCGTGATCGTGGCAATCAGCTTGGAGCCGCACGAGATCGTCACGCAGGTAAGCGATGCGAACGGCGATATGGTCCAGATACGCACGGTTACTACCGATCCGTCTTGGCACGCAGGTCTGCCATATGCCGTTGTTGAGCATGTTTTCGATGAGTACGACCTTCCGGTGTGCTTTCGGGACGCGACAGAGCGTGACCACGCATGAGTAAGGGGAAGGCGAGGAAGATCGAGGCTTCGCCGAACTCGCGGGCGGCGATGGCGACGACGGGTGGCAAGCCGAAATCTGTGCAAGATGTCCTGGCCGAGCTTCCGGGGAATGCTAGTTACGATCTAGCCATTTTGGGTATTCCAGAAATCCCGGAATCGACGGCTTTCTGCGCCGTGATCGCCTCGTATCTCGATGGAAACCGGCCACCTCATCTTGAATGGGAGAAGGAACACCTCCCTTTCGATTACAAAAGAGCGGTAGATGCGACTGACAATCTCGCTTGCTGGATTGCCAAGCTGAAAATCCGTAGGGAGCAAAAAGCAGGCATTGAGGTGGAGCGCCAGTATAAAAAGGCTCAGAATGAATGGCGGATCAAGCAGAAAAAGCTTGTAAAACTCTTGAAGGAAGCGGGCGACTTGTTCGAGTCTGGCAGACTCCTGACGGGCACATAGGGCGCCTATCGGATGCCCTCCTTCACCAGCGACAAGAAAAAGCCCGCATGCCGCGGGCTTTTTTCGTTGCGCCGATACGGCGACCGGCATCTTTTGCTGTGATGCAGCAAGATCGGCGCGAGTACCGGCGCCACGCGGCGATGCGGTCGCAAACGCAGCGGCGACGCGGGTTTACGGGCATCGCGTGGCGGGCGGTCCGGGTAGTCTGCGGAAAACTACCCGTTCGTGTAGTGCGACGCGGCGAGCGCCCACTTACTTTCTCCTCACCAATAAGGGACGACACCGGCAGCGGTCGAGCCGGTGCATCGATAAATCGAGAGGAGATCATCATGCTGCACCTGTCCGACAGCGTCCCGCCTGCAATACACGGCTGTCTGCGCTCGACACGCCTCTGACTGATCGCCTGCCGGTGATTGCCGGCGTCAAACGGAACTTACATGGAAAGCTTTCGCTTCAGGCTGGCGGCATTGGTCATGCGTCATCGCGGGCTGACCGCGCTGATCTTCGTGCTGATCACCGCGTTCTTCGCCGTCGGCCTCCGCAACGTGCAGTTGAAGACGATCTTCTCGGACCTGTTGCCGAAGGACGATCCGTTCGTGCAGGTGTTCAAGGATCATCCGAACTTCGGCAATCCGCTGACGTTCACGCTGATGATCAAGCACAAGAACGGTGACATCTACAATCCGGAAACGCTGGGCAAGGTCTGGAAGCTGACGCGCGACATCGATCTCGCGCCGGGCGTCGACCACGACCAGATTCTGTCGATCGCGACGGAAAAGGCGCGTTACGCCGAAGCCACGCCGTACGGCATCGACATGCGGCCGCTGATGGAGGATCACGTGCCGTCGACGCCGGAGGAACTCGCCGAGTTCCGTGCGCGCGTCGACAAGTCGCCGAACGCGCGCACGTTCCTGATCTCCGGTGATGAAACCGCGACGCTGATCAACGCGACGTTCATCGAGCAGCGTCTCGATTACGGCGAGGCGTTCAAATACGTGCACGGTCTGGTCGCCAAGTACACCGACGCCGATCACGACGTCTACATGGCGGGTCAGCCGGCGCTGACCGGCTGGGTCTACGAATACGAATCGCAGATGTTCTGGATCTTCACCGTGACGCTCGGTGCACTGATCCTCGCGCTCGCGCTGTACATGCGCAATGTCGTCGGTATCGTCACGCCGATCGTCACCAGCCTGGTCGCGGCGATCTGGGGTTTCGGCTTCGTCGGCTGGCTGCATTCGCCGATCGAACCGCTGCTGATGATCGTGCCGCTGCTGCTGGTCGCGCGCTCGTTCTCGCACTGCGTGCAGTTCACCGAGCGTTATTACGAAATCTACGCGCATGTCGGCGACCGCGTGAAAGCGGCCGAGATCACGATGGGCGTGATGATGGCGCCGAGCGTGCTCGGCATCTTCACCGACATCGTCGGCATCTTCCTGATCGCGATCGCGCCGATTCCGGCGATGGAGCGCTTCGCGCTGTTCTGCGGCTTCTGGGCGATCTGGCTGATCCCGACCGGCGTCATCCTGATCTCGCTGCTGCTCGCGTCGCTGCCGGCGCCGAAGAACGTCGACAAGCTGGTCGGCGACGGCGCCAAGGCGAGTGGCTTCCAGCGGAAACTGCAGGGCGTGCTGCGCGGCATCTCGCACGTGACCTACGGGCGCGCGGCGCGCGTCACGACGGTGATCGTCGCGCTGTTCGCGGTCGGCTCGATCTACACCGCGTTGCAGATTCGCATCGGCAATCCGGTCGAAGGCAGCAGCCTGCTGTGGCACGACTCCGAATACAACGAGGCGGTGCGCCAGATCAACGCGCACTTCCCCGGCGTCAACACGCTGGAGATCGTGCTGGAAGCCAAGGATCCGCGCGATCCGGCGCGTGTCGCGCGCCAGGCCGACACGGTCATGACGATGCTGCGCCTGCAGGGCATCATGGAGCAGGGCAAGAACCCGCCGCGTGCGACGCTGTCGTTCGCCGATTACATGATGGAAGGCAATCGTCTGTTCGCCGGCGGTAATCCGAAGTGGCTGCCGCTCGATCCGGACAATGCCGCGACCAATGCGGCGGCGACGGCGGTGACCGTCGGATCGAGTTCGAAGGCGTTCTCGAACGTGATGGACTTCGATCAGGAGAACTCGACGGTCTCGCTCTGGTACAAGGACAACAAGCAGGGCACGGTCGACGCCGCGCTCGCCGCCGCGCGCGCGGCGGTGCAGGAAGTCGGCATCGACCACGAGAAGTTCACGGTGCGGCTCGGCACCGGCACGATCGCGTTGCAGCAGGCGATGAACAACGTCGTGCACCGCTATCACTGGGTCATCATCGGCTGTCTGAACTTCGTGATCCTGCTCGGCTGCAGCTTGGCGTACCGCTCGTTCGTCGCCGGCCTGCTGCTGCTGATCCCGGTCAACCTCGCCAACTTCACGCTGAACGCGGCGATGCATCTGATCGGCATCGGTCTCGATGTCAACTCGCTGATGGTCGCGGCGATCGGCGTCGGCGTCGGCATCGACTACGGCATCTATCTGCTGTCGCGCATCTGCGAGGAATACCACGCGCACGACAAGGACTGGGGCCGCGCGATCACCGCATCGCTGATGACCACCGGCAAGGCGATCATGTTCACCGCGACGATCATGCTGATCGGCATCGCGCCGTGGTACTTCCTGTCCGAGCTGAAGTTCATGGCCGACATGGGCCTGCTGCTGACGCTGGTGATGTTCATCAACATGGTGCTGGCGCTGGTCGTGCTGCCGCTGCTGGTCTGGCTGGTCAAGCCGCGCTTCGTCGAGCGCAAGGACCTGCTGGTCGGCGAAGGCGTCGATCTCAGCCAGTTCACGGCCGCGCAGTCCGGGCCGCAGATCGGCGGCCTGGCGGGAGCGATGAAATGAACGCGGCCTGCACCCGAATCGTTCGTTTGTCCGTATGCATCAAGCGAGCCCGTACGCATTCCGCGTCGCGGGCGCCCGCCCGAAGCTGAGCCTTCCGGCCCCAATAGAAGCAAGCGAGAGGAGAAGTCGAAATGCATATCCGTAAATACGACGTCGATTACGGCCGCCGGGCTTTGCTGCAGAAAGCGGCCCTCGGTGCCGGAGCCGGCGTGCTGGCGCCGTTGTGGCCGCTGATCGCCAGTGGCGCCGACACGGGCAAGGCGTATCCCGACGAACACATGTCGGTCGAGATGTACACCAAGGGCAAGGTCAAGACCGGCGACTACGTGACGGCGGCCAACGTCGACGCGGTCAAGGATCTGCTCGACCCGATCACCTACAAGCAAGTCAAGTCGATGGGGCGCAAGATCAAGATCGTGCCGACCGTCACCGACGCGACGCAGCTGTATCCGATGGGCTTCCTCGAAGCGTCGCTGAAGAACAAGGGCAAGGCCAAGTTCGATGCCAACGGCAATATCGTCGAGGGCTCGAGCGGCAAGCCGTGGATCGGCGGTCTGCCGTTCGCCGACGCGAAGAACGCCAACGAGGCGATCGCCAACCTGACGCTGTCGTGGGGCCGCCACGATTACTGCCAGTACGCGATCCGCCAGTGGGACATCGCGCCGGACGGCAACCAGGCCTATCAGTACGATTTCGTCTGGGCCGAGCTGCAGGCGCAGGCGCGCGTCGACGGCACCGTGTTCCAGAACAAGAACGATCTGCTGCGCCTGCAATCGGTGTGGTTCACCGCGCCGCAGGACACCGCCGGCAGCTCGTTCCTCAGCACCTGGTATTACGACCAGCGCAAATTCCCGGACCTGTACGGCTACCTGCCGGCGTTCCGCCGTGTCCGTCAGTTCCCGACCAACCAGCGCTTCGAGCCGCTGCTGCCGGGCATCACCTGGTTCCTGTCCGACGCCTGGGCGGCCGGTGACCCGATGCTGACCTGGGGCAACTACAAGATCGTCGGCCGCCAGCCGATGCTCGGTGCCGTCAGCCAGAACTGGCATGGTTCGAAGAAGAACTGGGAACTGCCGGTGCACGGCGGCCCGAAAGGCCAGACGTTCTTCGATACGAACTTCTCGATGTGCCCCGAGTGCATCGTGCTCGAAGCCGAACCGACGGGCTATCCGCGCGCGCCGGTCGGCAAGAAGCGCGTCTGGATCGACGTCCGCAACCAGCAGTTCGTCGCGTACATCACGTTCGACCGTCGCGGCGAGATGTGGAAGTCGTTCGAGCCGGGCTGGTCGCGTTACCAGGACGGCAGCGCGATCGTCAAGGATCCGAAGGGCAATTCCGACTGGTCGTGGACGTACGTGCTCAGCCACGACATCCAGGCCAACCGCATGAGCCGCATCATGCATACGGAATCGACGTCCGGAGGCTACAAGTCGCAGCTGTCGACCAATGGCGTCGACGTCTACAACAAGTACCTCACCAACCAGGCGATCCAGCGCCTCGGCACGGCCTGAAGCCCATGACACTCCGCGACTGTATGGTCGTCGTCGCCGCGGCGCTCGTTTCGAGCGCCGCCGGCGCGGCGGAGCCGCCGGCGGTACCGACGGCACTGGTATCGGGCACCGTGCATCAGGCGCTGTTCTCGATCGCGATGGACGGCAAGACCGGATATGCCGCCGGCGCCGCCGGTGAAATCCTGCAGACCGGCGACGGCGGCGCGAGCTGGCAAGCGATGACGCCGGCGCCGACCCCGCTGAGCCTGCTCGGCGTCACGACCAATGGCGGGCGTACGCTCGCCGTCGGTCAGAAAGGTCTCATCCTGAGCCTGAAGAACGGCAAGTGGACGTCGGTCGACAGCGCCAGCAAGAGCCGCCTGTTCGCGGTCGACGTCAATCACAAGGGCGATGCCGTCGCGGTCGGCGAGTTCGGCACCGTGCTGGTGTCGGGCGACGGCGGCGAGAGCTGGCGCAACGTCGCGCCGGCCTGGGATGCGTTCACCGAGCACGGCGAGGAACCGCATCTGTACGACGCGCTGGTCGACGACAACGGCGTGATGACGATCGCCGGCGAGTTCGGCCTGATCCTGCGCAGCAGCGACGGCGGCGGCAGCTGGCACGAACTGCATCGCGGCGACGCGTCGATCTTCGGCCTCGCGTTCGACGGGCAGGGCCGCGGCTACGCGGTCGGTCAGGTCGGCACGGTGCTGCGCAGCGACGACGACGGCAAGACCTGGACGAAGCTGGCGTCGGGCAGCGAGGCGAACCTGCTGTCGGTCCGCGCGATCTCGCACGACGTCGCGGTGATCTCCAGTGCGCACGGCGCGCTGGTCACGCACGACGGCGGCCAGTCGTGGCGGACGCGCTCCGACGGTTCGCTCGGCAATCTGTGGTTTTCCGATGTCGCCGGCGCGGCGGACGGCGTGCTGGTCGTCGGGCAGGCGGGACAAGTGGTGCGCATGCAGCCATGACGGCGAGATGCGGTGGCGAGGCTGCATGGGAGGCGGGCGGCGACAGCCGGCGCCAGTCAGAGTCGCAGGTGGAGGGGACAATGAAAACGAAGCAGCGGAACCCGAAGCGGTTCCTCAAGAAGCAGGATCTGGTCAAGAGCGGTTTGCTGGCAGCGTTTGCGGTGTTCGCGTCCGCCGCGCAGGCACAGGACGACACGAGCTGGTGGGACGGCGTCAACTTCTCGCTCGGCGGTTTCATCCGCCCGGAATTCGCGGTGTCGACCACCGGTGAGAACAACTGGACCAACCAGCGCGGCAACACGTTCAACGGCCGTTCCATCGCACGCCAAGCGTATGTGCCGCCGGCGCTGATCGGAACCATCACCCAGGATGTGCTCGGCATCCCGCTGCCCGACACCAATACCTGGACGACATTGCCGGTACCGGCGCTGCTGGCGTCGGACGCCAACTCGCCGGGCGTGCGCGGCATCGACAGTTCCAGCAATACCGGCCGTCCGCTGCGCGGCGTCGACAACCATTTCAACTATCAGATCCTGCGCGGCGAGCTCGAACTCGGCGTGCATCTGAACAACGATCTGACGCTGATCAGCCGTCTGCGCGCGATCTACGATCCGGGCTGGTACGACGATTTCAACGCGCACAGCCTCGACGACACGCGCGGCGGCATCAGCGGCGGTCTGCATTCGCTGTACGCCGGTGATACCAACTACTTCGCGTATCAAGTCGAAGGTGACAAGCATCCGAATCCGCTCGAATGGGCCGGCAGGAACTATCAGATCTATTTCCCGGCGCTGTTCCTCGAATACAACCACGGTCCGCTCAACATCCGCCTCGGCAACCAGCAGATCGCGTGGGGTCAGGCGATCTTCTTCCGCGTGCTCGACATCGTCGACGGTCTCGACCTGCGCCGCCATTCGCTGCTCGATTACGCACAGGAGGAATTCTCCGACAAGCGCGTGCCGGCGCTCGGTCTGCGCGTCGGCTACCAGATCAACGACGAGATTCTCGCCGACGCCTACGTGCAGAAATTCCAGCCGACGGTCTACGGCAACCCGAACACGATGTACAACGTGATTCCGGTGCAGTTCACCGTGCACGACATGTATCACGAAGGCGGTTACGACGATAAGTTCAGCTACGGCCTGCGCCTGAAAGGCAGCTATGGCCAGTGGGGCTTCCAGGCCGTCGCCGCGCAGCGCTACAACCCGGATGGCGTGTTCCGCTGGACGCAGTCCGGCGTCGACAAGAATCTGCCGGACACGCCGGGATCGCTGGGCCAGCTCGTCAACACGACGATGGCGCTGCGCGGCAAGACCTCGGGCGAAGTCCTCGCCGGCACGCCGTTCGAAGCCTCGCCCGGCGGTGTCTATTCGGCTGACGAATGGTTCAACTATGCCGCGCAGGTGCGTCTGAACGGTCTCGAAGGCCTGAACGCGTCGATCGACGAATTCCCGGATTCGCAGGCGATCTACGCGAGCCACGCCGACAACTATCAGCAGGGCGTCAACGAGCTCAACACCTTCTTCATCGCTGCCGGCGGTTCGTTGCGCGGGCACATCGCGCGCGACTACTACAAGGAAGAGGTGTACGGACTCGGTGCGAGCTACGTGACCGAAGGCGCACCGGGCGGCATCCTCGACCAGTTGATCATCAACCTCGAGGCGAGCTACACGCCGGACAAGAAGTTCACGAGCACGACGCTGAGCCAGAAACCGATCAGCGAAGACTCGGTGCTCGCCGCGCTGGTGCTCGAAAAGTATTACCGCTTCACCGAGGCGTTCCCGGCGACCTACTTCGTGCTGCAGTACATGTACCGCAACGCCGACGATCTGTTCGGCCGCAGTCTGAAAGGTTACGGCGGCACGCAGACCAAGATGCCGGACGGCGTGAAGAATGCGAACTACATCGTCTTCGCGTTCCAGCAGCCGTTCCCGAACGACGTCTACCGCATCGGTTTCGCGACGCTGTACGACCCGCGCGGCAGCATCCTCGTGCAGCCGGGCATCAAGTGGAAGCCGAGCGGCGAATGGACCGTCGAAGGTTTCTACTCGTACATCAACGGCAAGCTCGGGCACGCCAACCCGAACGACACCCTGCTGTCGACGGTCGATTACGCCGACGAGGCGACGATCCGCATCACCTACCAGTTCTGATCCGCGCGTCTTCCCTCCTCCCCGTGGATGCGGATCCATCGACGGCCGAGCAATCGGCCGTCGTTTCTTTTTTCCGGACATGACATTCGCGGAGACATCGCCATGAGACTGCTGCGCTACGACCACGATTACAGCCGCCGTCACTTCATGAAGTCGCTGGCGCGCGGCGTGGCCGGTGCCGGCGTGCTGATGCCGCTGTGGGACGCGATCGCGCAGACCGGCGAGGCGAGCAAGGCGTATCCCGACGAGCTGCTGTCGATCGAGTCTTATACGAAGGGCAAGCTCAAGAACGGCGATCTGATCACCGCTGCCAACGTCGATCTGGTGCGCGACCTGCTCGAACCGATCAAGTACCAGCAGATCAAGACCATGGGCCGCCGCCTCAAGCTGGCGCCGACGACGACCGACATCACCCGGCTCAGTCCCTGGGAATATCTCGAAGCGACGCTGAAGAACCGCGGCAAGGCGCAGTTCGACAAGGACGGCAACATCGTCGTCGACGGCGGCAAGCCGTGGATCGGCGGCAATCCGTTTCCGGACGCGAAAACCGGCATCGAGATCTTCGCCAGCATCACGCTGAGCTGGGGTCGGCACGACGCGTCGTTCTACGCGATCAAGGAATACGATCTCGGCGAGGACGGCGACGTCCGTTACGACTACGAAGCCGGCTGGGCGGAAATGTCGCCGGTCGCGCGCGTCGTCATGGAACCGAAGCCGTACTGGCCGAAACACCAGGACAAGCTGCGTTTCCAGTCGATCTTCTTCGCGACGCCGGACAGCGCGAAAGGCACGTCGTTTCTCAACGTCTGGCCGTACGACCAGCACAGCTTTCCCGACCTGTACGGTTACGTGCCGGCGTTCAAGCGCATTCGCCAGTTTCCGACCGATCAGCGCTTCGAGCCGCTGATCCCCGGCTCGACGCTGTATCTGTCCGACGCGTGGACGGCCGGCGATCCGCTCTACACCTGGGGCAACTACAAGATCATCGGCCGCGGTCCGGCGCTGGCGGCGATTTCCGGCGGCTGGAACGCCGAGCATCCGAACTGGGAGCACAGGACGCACGGCGGCCCGAAAGGCAAGACGTTCTGGGACACGACCGTCGAGCTGGTGCCGGAAGCGATCCTGGTGTCGGCCGAGCCGACCGGCTTCAAGCGCGCACCGGTCAGCAGGAAGCACGTCTGGTTCGACGCGCGGACGATGCTGCCGATCGCGATGGTGACGTACGACCGTCGCGGCGAGCCGTACCACTCGTTCGACGGTGCGTACGGGCTGTACGAATCGGGCACGCGCCGTTTCATGGACGGCAAGCATCCGTACTGGTCGTGGGCGCACGTGCATGCGTTCGACATCCAGACCGGCCGCATGACGCGGCTCGAACAGGTCAAGTCGATCACCGGCGGTCACGCGACCGCCGTCAACGACGCGGCGCTGTACGACCGTTATCTGACCAATGCCGCGTTGATGCATCTGGGCAACGGCTGACGCCGTATTGCATGACGGCAATCTGCCGCGACACGACGAGGAGCGCCGTAGCGATGATCCGATCACGACTGTGCGCGGGACTGGTGACGATGCTGTCCGTGGTGGCGCTGCCGGCCGGCGCGCAGACGCGCAGCGACGCGGCCTGCGCCGACGCGGTCGATTTCGCGATGCGCAGCGCCGAACATCGCGCCGCCGGCAAGAGCCGCGACGAGATTTCGCGTTCGATCCACGACAGCTTTCTGGTGTTCCAGCAACAGTACCCGGACCTCGACGAAGCCGAGATGCAGCGTTTGCTCGCGCAGGTCTTCGAGCATCGCTGGACGCGCTTCATCGCCGCCAGGACGACCGCACGCGACTGCGCCAGACAGTTGCAGCCGAGCGGGCCACTGGTATTGCGTGACGATCCGCCGCGCCGGAGCCGTTCGTGAAGCGCCCGCTGCTCGCGCTGTCGCTGCTCGCCGTGTCCGCCATTGCTGCAGCGCACGATGACGACTGGTGCGCCGACGCCGTCGATTTCTCGATGGGCGCCGCGCAGAACCGCGAAATCGGTTATCCGCTCGACATCGTCGTCAGCTCGCTGGACCGCAATCCGGGCTATTACCAGCGGATGTTCGAATCGCTCAGCGTCGCCGACATGAAACAGCTGACGACGCGCGTCTACGCGCAGCGCTGGACGCGCTTCCAGGCCGCGCTGAGCGTCACCGAATCGTGCGAGCCGCAGTAGCGGGCGATGCCCGGCGAACGGTGGCGCAGCAAAACTACCCGCAAGGGTAGCGGCGCGGCTGGCCGGCGCCGATATGGTGGGATCGGGAAAGCGGCAACGATGATGTTCCGCGTCCAGCCAGAAACGAACCCGGAGGAGAACCGGCGATGGCGATTGCAATCCCTGCCGCGCGCAGTGGCGATCCGTCGCTGATCCTGCGTGCCCACATGGAGAACCGTTCATGAGTACCGCCCTCGACGAGATGGCGTCGCTGCGCGCGTCCGCGCCGGCCGCGAGCCCGAACCCCGCCGCGTCCGGCAAGCTGATCAACATCGACAACGGCGGCACGCTGACCGACATCTGCGTGATCGACGGCGACAAGGTCTGGCGCACCAAGACGCTGACCACGCCGTACGATCTGTCGAAGTGCCTGTTCGAAGGCCTGAAGAAAGCCTCGCGTCTGATCTACGGCGAAGAGGATCTGCTGCAGCTCTTGCTCGGCACGCAGCACATCCGCTATTCGACGACGCAGGGCACCAACGCGCTGGTCGAGCGCAAAGGCCCGCGGCTCGGCCTGATCACCGGCGGCAGCCTGACGGCCGCGCAGCTGCGCGGTCATGACGGCGCCGGTGAGCTGTTCGACGCGCTGATCGGCGAACGCGTGACGACGCTCGATGCGGCGGGCGACGAAGCGGCGCTGGAGAAGGCGGCGATCGCCGCGGTCAACCAGCTCGCGTCGGCCGGCGCGAATCGCATCATCATCGCATTCGGCGGCAATGATCGCGGCGAGGCCGAGCGCCGCGTGCGCCGCATCCTGCTGCGCAAGTTCCCGCCGCATCTGCTCGGCGCGATCCCGCTGCTGTATTCGCACGAGGTCGTCGAGGACGACAACGATCTGCGCCGCGCGTGGAGCGCGATCTTCAACGCGTTCCTGCATCCGGCGATGGAGCGCTTCCTGTATTCGGCCGAACACAAGCTGCGCGAGAACAAGGCGAAGAATCCGCTGCTGATCTTCCGCAACGACGGCCATTCGGCGCGCGTCGCCAAGACCACCGCGGTCAAGACCTATTCGTCCGGCCCGCGCGGCGGCATGGAAGGCAGCAAGGCGCTCGCCGCGCATTACGGCTTCAAGCAGCTGCTGTCGATGGACGTCGGCGGCACGACGACCGATATCGGCGTCGTCGACGACGGCGCCGTGCGCGCCGAAGCGCGCGGCAAGGTCGAAGGCGTCAGCGTCTCGTTCCCGCTGTGCGATGTCCACAGCGTCGGCGTCGGCGGCAGCTCGATCATCCGCGCCGATGGCAAGACGATCCGCGTCGGTCCGCAGTCGGTCGGCAGCGCGCCGGGGCCGGCGTGCTTCGGTCTCGGCGGCAGCGAGGCGACGATCACCGACGCGTTTCTCGTCCAGGGCCTGCTCGATCCGGCGTCGTTCTTCGGTGGCGAACTGAAGATCGACGTCGAACGCGCGCGCGCGGTGATCGATGACAAGATCGCCAAACCGCTCGGCGTGTCGATCGAGGAAGCGGCCGTGAAAATGGAAGCGGCGTGGGTCGCGAAAGTCGCCGACGCGCTGAAGGCGTTCACGAACGTCACGCCGGACACGACGCTCGCCGCGTTCGGCGGCGGCGGTCCGTTCGTGGTCTGCAAAGTCGCCGAGGCGGCCGGCATCTCGCGCGTGCTGATTCCCGGACTCGCCGCGGTGTTCTCGGCGTTCGGCCTCGGCTTTTCGGACATCGCGCATCAGTACGACGCGCCGCTCGCCAGCAACGACGCCGCCGGCCTGAAGGCGGCGATGGGCGATCTGACGCAGCGCGCGCGGCGCGGCATGTACGGCGAAGGCATCGAGCTCGACGATTGCGAGATCACCGCGACGCTGCGGATCAGCGACGCCCAGGGCGAGCGCGATGTCGTGCTCGGCGACGGCAAGCTGCCGGCCGGCATCGCCGGGGATGCGCGCCTGTCGCTGTCGCTGCTCGCGGCCAGGGCGATCGCGCAGCCGCAGCTCAGCGGCCGTTTCGGCGGCCAGCACGGCACAGCCAAGGCCGGCGGCCAGCGCCGCATCCTCGTCGACGGCAAGGCGCAGGACGTGCCGCTGTATCACGCCGAGGAACAGCCGGCCGGGGCCGGCGCCGTCGGGCCGGCGGTGCTCGAAGAAGCGTTCTATACCTGTCGCATCGACGCCGGCTGGCGTTTCGAATTCAACGCGAGCGGCGACATCCTGCTCAGCAAGATCTGAAACGAACCGTCATCCCCGCGCTGGATTCCCGCTTTCGCGGGAATGACGAAGGAAGAGAACGAGGAAGTCCGATGAAAGTCCTGATCACCGAATACCTGCGCATCAACCTCGACAGTGAAATGTACGAGTGCCGCCGCTGCGATCACGAACTGATCTCGGCGCGCGAGAACTACAAGCGCGGCCTGCGCGTCTACGACCGCGATCCGCGCGAGATCCACAAGCCGCTGGTCGATCCGAAGCTGTATTCCCGCACTTATTCGCCGGACCCACAGTGGTGCCGGATCCTCGAATACTACTGCCCGAACTGCGGCACGATGTTCGAGGCCGAATACCTGCCGCCCGGCCATCCGCCGCTGCACGACATCGAGCTCGACATCGATGCGCTGAAGGCGCAGTGGAAGGATCGCGAGGAAGTGAAGGAGCCGGCGATCGGTCCGGACCTCGCGCTCGAAAAGGTGAAGCTCGGCCGCACGCTGCACGCGGGCCATCAGCACGCCGGCCACAAGCACAGCTGAGGGAATGACGACGATGAAACGCGTATCCGTCGACATCGGTGGCACCTTCACCGACTGCTTCGTCGCCTGGGGCGGCCGCAACGTCCAGGGCAAGGCGCTGACCACGCATCACAATCTCGCGCTCGGCTTCAACGAAGCGCTCGCCAATGCCTGCAAGGAACTCGAGGTCGAGGTTCCGTCGCTGCTGTCGCAGGTCGATTCCGTGCGCTACGCGACGACGCTCGGCACCAATGCGCTGATCGAGCGCAAGGGTCCGCGCATCGGCGCGCTGGTGACGACCGGCTTCAAGAGCACGATCCCGCTGTCGCGCGCGCGCGGCTACGGCGAGGGCCTGCCGGAAGAGGCGCAGATGGACATTCCGAACGCGAAGCGGCCGGAAGCGATCGTGCCGATTCCGATGATCCGCGAGGTGCGCGAACGCGTCGACTATCTCGGCAACGTGTTCTGGCATCTCGACGAGGATCATGTCCGCCAGTGCATTCGCGAACTGGTCGACGCCGGCGCCGAGGCGCTGGTCGTCGCGTTCACGAACAGCGTCGTCAATCCGGCGCACGAACTGCGCGTGCGCGAAATCTTCCTCGAGGAATACCCGGCGCATCTGCTCGGCGCGATCCCGATGCTGCTGAGCCATCAGGTCGCCGGCCGCAAGGGCGAATACGCGCGCTCGATGTCGACGATCATGGACGCGTTCCTGCACGCGACGATGTATCACGGCCTCGGCACGCTGGAACTGAATCTGCGCGCGAACGGCTACGACAAACCGATGCTGGTCAATCACAACTCCGGCGGCATGGCGCAGCTGAACTCGACCGATGCGCTGCAGACCGTGCATTCGGGGCCGGTCTCCGGCATCGCCGCGAGCGAGCATCTGATGACGCAGACCGGGCTCGGCAACGTCGTCGCGACCGACATGGGCGGCACCAGTTTCGACATCGGCATCGTCGTCGAAGGCGGCGTCAAGTACTACGACTTCAACCCGGTGATCGACCGCTGGCTGGTGTCGATCCCGATGGTCCATCTCGTCACGCTCGGCGCCGGCGGCGGCTCGATCTGCAGCTACGAGCGCATGTTCAAGACCGTGAAGATCGGTCCGCAGTCGGCCGGTTCCGATCCCGGCCCGGCGTGCTACGACCGCGGCGGCCTGCAACCGACGGTGACCGATGCCGACCTGTTGCTCGGTTATCTCGATCCGGCGAATTACGCGAACGGTCACATCAAGCTCAATCCGCGGCGCGCCAAGCAGGCATTCGAGGATCTCGCCGACGAACTCGACATGAGCGTCAGTGAAACCGCCAAGCTCGTGAAGCGCACCGTCGACGCGAACATGGCGAACGGCATCGCCACCGAGCTGCGCACGCGCGGCTACGAGCCGAAGGATTTCACGGTGCTCGCGTACGGCGGCAACGGCCCGCTGCATGCCTGCGGCATCGCCGAAGTGCTCGGCATCGACCGCATTCTCGCGCCGCCGTTCTCGGCCGTGTTCTCGGCGGTCGGCGCCGGCAACATGAACCAGATGCACATTCACGAGATCAGCACCTGGACCGTGCTGTTCGATCCGAACCTCAGGCAGTTCTTCTCCGACTACGACGCGTTCAACGCCAACGTCGAGGAACTGGAACGGCGCGGCCGCGACGATCTGCTGCGCCAGGGTTTCGACGCGAACGACATCCGCTACCGCCTCGAAATCGACATGCGCTACGGCAACCAGCGCGTGCAGACCGCGGTGGTCTCGGACGTGCTGCGGCTGCAGAGCCAGCGCGACGTGCTGCGCCTGATCGACCAGTTCCATACGCGCTACGGCGAGCGCTTCGGCGAAGGCAGCCAGTCGCCGGAGGCCGGTATCCGCATCAACACGATTCGCGTCTGCGCGTACGTCGAGCAGACGACCGCCAACTTCAGCGGCATCGAGGACGACGGCCGCCAAGGGCAGGGCGCCGCGCCGGTCGGCACGCGCGCCTGTCATTTCCCCGGTCACGACCAGCCGGTCGAAACGCGCGTCTACGACAGCAGCGCGCTCGCCGAAGGCACGCGCATCGACGGACCGGCGCTGGTGACGACGCCGGCGACGACCTATCTCGTCGAGCCGGGCTGGCGCTATTACGCGGCGGCGCAGGGCGCGGTCTGGTTCACGCGCGGCGGCCATTGAATGCACGACGGCTCGAACGTAGGGCGGGTTAGCGGCAAGGCCGCGTAACCCGCCGTTCGCGCCAGCGAAGAACGAAGCAGTGAGGAGATTGAAATGAACGACATGCCCGGCAAGGTGGAACTGAACAAGGACGATCAGGTCCTGCTCGACAAGTTCCTCGCCGACAACCGCCTGTTCCTCGGACCCGATCCCGAGATCATGCGCAATCACAGCATCCAGCCGCGCTCGAAGATGGAAGACGCGGCGCTCGCCCAACAGCTCGATCCGCACCAGGTTCACCACGTGCGCGGACTGATCAACGCGGCGCTGTCCGAAGCGTTCACGATGGTCAACCAGATGGGCGCGGCGCCGGGCGCGAAATGGGGCGATCTCGTCACCGGCATCTACACCGCGCAGGGCGATCTGGCGATGATCGCGCCGCACGGCATCATCGCGTTCGCGGCCTGCTGCTTCTATCCGATCCGCTTCATCATCAAGAACTGGATCGACGATCCGACGGTCGGCGTCAAGGACGGCGACGGCTTCATCCACAACGACGCGCGCTACGGCGGCGTGCACAACACCGACCAGTCGATGATGATGCCGCTGTACTGGAAGGGCGAGCTGATCTGCTGGCTGAGCTCGACGATCCACGAAGGCGAGAACGGCGCCTGCGAGCCGGGCGGCATGCCGGCCGCCGCCGAGAGCAAGTACGACGAAGGCATCAAGATGTCGCCGTTCAAGGTCGTCGAGAATTTCAAGCTCAAGCGCGACCTCGTCACCTTCCTGCAGAACTCGGTGCGCGATCCGAAGCTGCAGCTCGAGGACATGAAGGTCAAGCTGCACGCCGTCATGCGCCTGCGCGAGCGCATCCTGACGATCCTCGAACAGTTCGGCAAGGATCTGCTGGTCGGTACCCTGCGCAGCCATCTCGAAGACACCGAGACCGAAATGCGTCGCCGCATCTCGGAAATGCCGGACGGCACCACGCGCGTGCTGCAGTTCATGGATTCGTCGCTGCGCGAGAACTGCCTGCAGAAGATTTCGCTGGCGATCACCGTCAAGGGCGATCGCATGATCTGCGATTTCCGCGGCACCGCGCCGCAGTTCATGAACCGCAGCGTCAACACCAACATCGCCTCGTTCAAGGCGGCGCTGTGCACCGGCCTGCTGCAGAACATCTGGCCCGACCTGCCGCACACGATGGCGGTGCTGTCGCCGATCGAGATCATCTCCGACCGCAACTCGATCATCGACGCCGAAGGCGAGATGCCGCAGGCGATGAGCCTGATGCCGATGTTCAAGGCCTGCGTCGCCTGGACGATCCCGATGAACAAGTTCAACTACAGCGTGCCGACCAAGTACTCGGCGGTGATCGCTTCGCAGTACGATCAGGCGGCGACGTTCATCTACGGCGGCCTGACGCAGCACGGCGACGTCACCGGCAATTTCTGCGGCGACATCAACGGCAACGGCCAGGGCGCGCGCAGCCACGCCGACGGCGAGCACAGCGTCTCGCCGGTGTTCGGCTTCATGTGCGATTCCGGCGAGCACGAGATCAACGAGGAAGACACGCCGATCATCCGCCTCGGCGCGCAGCGTCTCGCCAAGGATCGCATCGCCTGGGGCAAGTACCGCGGCGGCATGGGCTACGAGCAGATCGCCACCGCCAGAGGTTCCGGCATGTGGGGTTTCATGACCGGCTGCGAAGGTTCGAAGTTCCCGTCGGCGCAGGGCCTGTTCGGCGGTTATTCGTGCCCGAGCTACCAGCTGATGAAGATCAAGGGCATCAACATCTTCGAGGAACTGAAGAAGGACCCGAACGTCGTCGAGGTGTTCGACATCGTCAAGCTGATGAACGAGCGGCCGATCAAGAACGGCCAGTACAGCAGCAACGACATGGGCATGACCTTCGAGCTCTGCAACGAAGGCGAGATCTACATGATCTGCCAGGGCAGCGGCGGCGGTTACGGCGACGTGCTCGAACGCGATCCGGAACTGGTGATGAAGGATCTGCGCGAAGACCTGATGTCGCACGACAACGCGCGCGACATCTACAAGGTCGTCTACGACGAGGACAATCTGGTCGTCGACGTCGAGGCGACCGCCGAACTGCGCGCCGCGGCGCGCCGCGAACGCATCGCGCGCAGCAAGCCGTTCGACGAATTCGTCGCCGGATGGGTGACGCCGGAACCGCCGGCCAACGTGCCGTACTTCGGCAGCTGGAACGACAACACGAAGATCTACGCGCAGAACCCGGCGATCAACCTCAAGGTCGTGATGGACGCCGACAAGCTGCAGGGCGTGTTCATGCCGAACCCGAAGGACCTGCAGATCGCCGGACTCGAAGCACAGCTCGCGGCCGCCACGGCGGCGCTCGAGGCCTGCCGCGCCGGCAAGTGACGCGCAAACGGGATGGGGCCCAGCCTTCGACGAAAAGGCGGGCGAAAACGGGAAGGAGGAGAGCATGACCGATTACAGCAAGCTGTTCCGTCTCGACGGCAAGGTGGCACTGGTTTCCGGCGCGGCGCGCGGCATCGGTGCCGAAGTCGCGCAGGCGCTCGCGCAGGCCGGCGCCGCGGTGCTCGTCACCGACGTCGCCGACGGCGGCGGCAAGGCGACCGCCGAGGCGATCCGCAAGGCCGGCGGCAAGGCCGACTGCTGCGTCCACGATGTCACCAGGGAAGCCGACTGGGAAGCGGCGGTCACGGCCGCGAAGAGCAAGCTCGGCGGCCTCGACGTCGTCGTCAACAACGCCGGCATCGAGACCGCGGCGCTGCTGTCGCAGTGCACGGTCGAGGACTTCCGTCACGTGCTCGACATCAACGTCACCGGCGTGTTCCTCGGCATCAAGCACGCGATCCGCGCGATGGCGGCGCCGGCCGGCAACGGCGGCGCGATCGTCAACCTGTCGTCGGTCGCCGGCCTGATCGGCACGACCGGCCACGCCGCGTATCACACCTCGAAAGGCGCGGTGCGCCTGCTGACCAAGGCCGCGGCGGTCGAATGCGCGCAGCTCGGCACCGGCATCCGCGTCAACTCGGTGCACCCGGCAATCGTCGCGACCGAGATGGGCACCAACTTCATCCAGCATTTCGTCGATCTCGGCCTCGCGCCCGATTACGCGACCGCCGAAGGCGCGATCAAGGCCGCGCATCCGATCGGTCGCTTCGGCGAACCGACCGACGTCGCCGGCGCGGTGCTGTATCTGGCGTCCGACGCGACGAAGTGGATGACCGGGACCGAGCTGGTGATCGACGGTGGCTATACCGCGGCCTGAGCCATGACACTCGACGAGATCTTCGCGCAGGGCAAGCGGCTGTGGCTCGATTACGCCGAGTACGCCGGCGCGCTGCTGTCGAACGGTTCGGTGCCGTGGCTCGACGTTTCCGAACTGGTCGCGTGGCAGCGCAAGGCGCAGGGCCTGCTGCAATCCGATGTGCTGGAACTGCCGGTCGGCAGCGTCAGCGCGGCGTGGCTGCAGGCGCATCCGGCGCTGCTCGACGCGATGCGCGGCAAACGCCGCGCGGTGTTCCCGCTGAAGACGCTGCTCGCCGATGCCGGCCTGCGCGCGCATCTGCTCGAACTCGCGCAGGGCCTGCGCGCGAGCTTCGCGCGTCTGCCGCTGGCGCTGGTCTGTCCGTCGCCGAAACGCTGGGCGATCGACGCGCATCGCGTCGCGTTCGGCGCCGACGACACGGATGCGAACGACTTCGGGCCCGACGAAGCCGAGGACGCCGCGGCGTATCTCGCCGATTTCCTGCGCACGTTCGGCGACGTCGGCGTCGACGTGCTGCTGCTGCAGGAATCCGCCGACAGCGAACCCGGCGACGCCGGCGCGCTCGATGCGTATCGGCCGGTGCAGAACGTCGCCGCGCATTACCGCTGGGAGCTTGGTCTGGCGATGCCGGACGGGCGTCACGCCGGCGATGCGCCGGGCTTCGGCTTCGTGATCGCGCCGCAGCCGGCCGGCGACAAACGCTGCGGCCGCATCGTGCCGGCGGATTTCTGGAGCGGCGCCGATGCACCCGAAGGCTCCGCGAACGGCTTCCGCTACGCGCGCGTGCCCGGCGACGCCAAGCCGGAAACGGTGCTGCAGCGGCTGGCCGCGTTGCGCTGAGATCGCCATGCCGACACTCGCCAGCGAATTCCTCTGCACGATGCACGCGACGCTGCAGGCGCCGCCGGAAGTCATCGGTCCGGTGCCGCAGGGCATTCGCGTCAATTTCCACATCAGCGGCGGCCGCGTCGAAGGTCCGCGCCTGCGCGGCACGCTGTGGCCGGTCGGCGCTGACTTCTTCACGCTGCGCAGCGACGGCGTCGGCGAGCTCGACGTGCGCGCGGTGCTGGAAACCGACGACGGCGCGCTGATCGACCTGCGCTACACCGGCATCGGCGATGCCGGCCCCGACGGTCACGCGCGCTTCCTCGCCGGCGAACTGCCGCCGCGGCTGATCCTGCACACCGGGCCGCGCATGAGCACCGCGCATCCGCAATACGAATGGCTGAACCGCCTGTACTGCGTCGGCGCCGGCGAAGCCGATCTGCGGACTTTC
>DASSVA010000457.1:0-6640 GCA_035706385.1 Solimonas sp.
GTGCGCTTCCTCGTCGACGACCACGGTCTCGACCTCGGCCGGCGCCATCGCATTGATGACGAACTGCGCGATGTTCTCGTCCCACGGCACGATGTCCACGCGCTCGCCGGCGAGCTCGTTGGACACGCTCTGCACGCGCGAGCCGCGCATGCCCACGCACGCGCCGACCGGGTCGATGCGCTTGTCCTTGGCCTGCACGGCGATCTTGGCGCGCAGGCCAGGATCACGGGCTGCGCCCTTGAGTTCGATCAGGCCCTGTGCGATTTCCGGCACTTCGAGCTTGAACAGCTCCATCAGATATTCCGGCGACGTGCGCGACAGGAACAGCTGCGGGCCGCGCACCTGCGGGCTGACCTCGTACAGATAGCCGCGAATGCGATCGCTCGGACGGATCGGCTCGCGCGGAATCAGATGGTCGCGCAGGATGATCGCTTCGGCATTGCCGCCGAGATCGACGATCACGCTGCCGCGCTCGAGCCGCTTGACCTGGCCCGAGATCAGTTCGCCGACGCGATCCTGATACGCCTCGACGATCTGCGCACGCTCGGCCTCGCGCACTTTCTGCACGATGACCTGCTTGGCCTTCTGCGCACCGATGCGGCCGAAATCGACCGAATCGACCTTGCGCTCGATGACCTCGCCCGCCTGCGCGTCTTCCTTTTCCTTGACGGCATACGACAGCTTGATCTGCCGTTCCGGAAATTCGAAATCCTCGCTGTCGTCCTCGAGCACGGTCCAGCGCCGGAACGTCTCGTATTCGCCGGTCTCGCGGTCGATCGACACGCGCAGTTCCGACTCGTCGCCGTACTGTTCCTTGGCCGCGGATGCCAGCGCCGCTTCGAGCGCTTCGAAGATCAGATCCTTCTCGACGCCCTTCTCGTTCGAGACGACATCGACCATCAGCAGGATGTTCTTATTCATGGCGCACATCCCTGCGCGCCACCCTGCGGGCGCACGCTACGCGTGCGTGTCATTCCACTATCCTGTTGAATGTTCATGCCTAGCTTTACTCCTGATCGTAATCCGGAACCAGCCGCGCCCTATCTATCTCGGCGAGCGGAATTTCGGCAACACCTTCCTCGGTCTCGATCCGCACGGCTTGCGCGTCGGCACCGACGATCGCACCGGTGAAACGACGGCGGCCGTTGAGCGGCGCCAGCAGCTGCACGCGCGCCTGATGCCCGACAAAACGCTGGAAATGCGCCGGCTTCACCAACGGCCGGTCCAGGCCGGGCGACGACACTTCGAGGCGGTACGCGTTGCGAATCGGGTCTTCGACATCGAGGACGCCAGCCACTTCCTTGCTGACCCGCTCGCAATCGTCGAGCGTGATGCCAGCCGCAGCATCGATATAAAGACGCAGCATCGTGTTCTTCGGGCTGGGGCTGTATTCGAGCAGCAGCAGCTCGTAGCCGAGGCTGTCGATCACCGGCTCCAGCAATTGCTCCAGACGCTCCTGCAAGGCCGCCACGTGCACACTCCGAAAACACGCTTCAAAAAACCGCAAAGCCCAAAAAAACCAACAAAAAAGGCCCACGAAGGGGCCTTTTTCAAGCCAACATATTGGTAGCGGGGGCAGGATTCGAACCTACGACCTTCGGGTTATGAGCCCGACGAGCTGCCAGACTGCTCCACCCCGCACCGGGTAAGCAAAAACTATAGCAAATCAGGCCCCTAACCGCAACCGTTCTTGCTACTTGCCACATCGAAAACCGGCTTCGTTCCAGTCTTCGATTCCAAAAATCGCCAAAACAAAAACAGACTTTGCAACACCCGCTTCATCTGGTGCCCACGGAGAGACTCGAACTCCCATGACTTTCGCCGCTACCACCTCAAGGTAGTGTGTCTACCAATTCCACCACGTGGGCATTCGCGGGGACCGCAACGGGGCGCGAATTCTAGCGCCTCGTTATCGATTTGTCTCTACTCCGGAACGGCCGGCGCCTTCTTTTCTTCGACCGGTGCCGGCGCCGGCTGCGGAGCCGGGGCTGCTTCGGTCGGTGCCGCCGGCGCGGGCGCTGCCGCAGCGGCGCGATCGACGACCGAATCGCTGACGTCGCGCTGGCCGTGGACCAGATACGCCAGCGCCAGACTGACGATGAAAAACACCGTTGCCAGCCAGGCGGTCGAACGGGACAGGAAGTTCGCCGAGCCGCGCGAACCGAATACCGTTCCCGATGCGCCGCTGCCGAACGCCGCACCGGCGTCGGCACCCTTGCCGTGCTGAATGAGGATCAGGCCGATCAGCGCGACCGCCGCCAGCACCTGCACAATCACCAAAATCGTATACATGCTCGACTCACTGACACAGCGACTGTGCGGCCGCACAGATCGCGAGAAATTCCGCCGCCTTCAGCGATGCGCCACCGATCAGGCCGCCATCGACATCGGCATTGGCGAACAGCGACGCGGCGTTGTCGGCCTTGACGCTGCCGCCGTAAAGAATGCGGGTTGAATTCGCGATTTTAGCATTCGCCCGCACCAGCTGACCACGGATGAATGCATGCGCGGCCTGCGCCTGCTCGCCGCTGGCGGTCCGGCCGGTACCGATCGCCCAGACCGGTTCATACGCGATGATCGCCGACTTGAACGCCTGGATGCCGGCCGCGTCGAGCACGGCGGCGAGCTGACGCGCGAGTACCGCCTCGGTCTGGCCGGCTTCGCGTTCGGTCAGCGTTTCGCCGAGGCAGAGAATCGGTTGCAATCCGCAGGTCTGCGCGGCGATGAATTTCTCCGCGACGCGTGCGTCGCTTTCCCCATACAGCGCACGCCGTTCGGAATGGCCGACGATGACGTGCGAGCAACCGACGTCCTTGAGCATGCCGCCGTGGATCTCGCCGGTGAACGCGCCCGGCTTTTCCTGCTCGCTGAGCGTCTGGCCGCCGAGCTGCACACTGCTGCCGTTGATCGCCGCGCCGACCGATTCGAGATAGACCGCGGGCGGACAGATCACGATGTCGATGTCCGGGAAGCGTTTCGAATCGAAGGTGATGTCGTGCAGCAACGCCGCGTTCGCATCGCGTGCCCCGTTCATCTTCCAGTTGCCAGCCACCATCTTGCGACGCGCCATCTGTGTGCTCCGTTTCTCGTTGCTTGCTTTCGTTTGAATGTGCCGTTTTTCAGGCATGCGCCGCTTCGACCGCGGCGGCGAGCGTCTGCGCGACGTCCTGCGTCAATGCCGGATCGTCGGCTTCGACCATGACGCGGATCAGCGGCTCGGTGCCCGACGCGCGCAGCAGCACCCGCCCGCGCGCGCCGAGCCGGCCGACCGCCGCCGTCTCGGCATTGCGGAGCGCCGGGCTGGCGAGGATATCGGCCGCACGCCCCTGCACCGGCACGTTGATCAATACCTGCGGGAACAGGCTCAGACCGGCGAGCAGTTCGCGCAGGCTTTTATCCTGCGCACGCATCGCCGCGAGCACCTGCAAGGCGCTGACCAGACCGTCGCCGGTCGTGGTCTTGTCGAGGCAGATCGTGTGTCCCGAACCTTCGCCGCCGAGCATGCCGCCGCTGGCGTGCAGCAATTCCATCACGTAGCGATCGCCGACTTTCGCGCGCTGGAACGCGATGCCCGACGCCGCGAGCGCGCGTTCGATGCCGAGGTTCGACATCTGCGTGCCGACCACCGGCCCGCGCAACTCGCCGCTCGCCTGTTTCCATTGCGCGATGACGTACAGGATCTGATCGCCGTCGACCGTATTGCCGTCGCCATCGATCATCAGGCAACGGTCGGCGTCACCATCGAGCGCGATGCCGAGCGTCGCGCCGACGCGCAGCACGGCGGCTTTCAGCGCGTCGAGATGCGTCGAACCGCAACCGGCGTTGATGTTGAGCCCGTTCGGATGATTGCCGATGACGGTGACGTCGGCGCCGAGTTCCTCGAACACCGCCGGACCGACGCGATAGGCCGCACCGTTGGCGCAGTCGACGACCAGCTTCAGGCCGTTGAGATTCTTTTCGCCGAACGTGCCCTTGCAGAATTCGATGTAGCGACCGGCCGCATCGTCGATGCGCTTGGCACGGCCGAGCTGATCGGGATCGACGCATTGCAGCGACGCGTCGATCAGCCGCTCGATTTCCAGCTCGATCGCGTCGCTGAGCTTGCGGCCGTCGGCGCCGAAGAACTTCACGCCGTTGTCGTGATGCGGATTGTGCGATGCCGAGATCACGACGCCGGCCTGCGCACGCAGCGCGCGGGTCAGGTAGGCGACGCCCGGCGTCGGCAGCGGACCGAGCAGATCGGTTTCGACGCCGGCCGCGGCAAACCCGGCTTCGAGCGCCGACTCGAACATGTACCCGGAACGCCGCGTGTCCTTGCCGACGACGACGCGCGCGCCCGGCACGCCGCGGCCGAACACGGTACCGGCGGCCCAGCCGAGCTTGAGCGCGAACTCGGGCGTCATCGGCATCTGGCCGACCCGCCCGCGTACGCCATCGGTTCCGAAATACTGCCGGCTCACGGCATCCCCTGTTTCAAGCGCAGGGCCTGCGCGACACGGACTGCGTCGGCGGTCGCCCTGACATCGTGGGTGCGCACTATAGCGACCCCCTGCCAGACGGCAATGGCCGCCGCGGCCAGCGCGCCGGGCAGACGTTCATCGAGCGGCCGACCCAGCAGATCGCCGAACATCGATTTGCGCGAGACACCGAGCACGACCGGACAGCCCAGCGCCTGCAGCGCCGGCAACGCGCGCAACAGGTCCAGATTGTGTTCGAGCCGCTTGCCAAAGCCGATGCCCGGATCGATGCACAGGCGCTCGCGCGCCAGCCCGGCCGCTTCGCATGCCGCGATCCGCTCGCGCAGGAATGCCGACACCTCGGCGACCACATCGTCGTACTGCGGCGCGTGCTGCATCGTCCGCGGCCGGCCCTGCATGTGCATCAGGCAGACCGCCGCGCCGGCGTCGCGCACCGCGTCGATCGCGCCGTCGGCCCGCAGCGCGAAAACGTCATTGACGATTTCGGCGCCGGCCGCGCAGGCGGCGCGCATCACGGCCGGCTTCATCGTATCGATCGAGATCACGACATCGGATTCAGCGCGCAGCGCGGCGATCACCGGCACGACCCGCGCGATCTCGTCGGCTTCGTCGACCGGCATCGCGCCGGGCCGCGTCGATTCGCCGCCGACGTCGATGATCGCCGCGCCGTCGGCGATCATCGACCGCGCCTGCGCCAGTACCACGTCGACGTCCGAACCGCGGCCGTCGCCGGAGAACGAATCGGGCGTGCAGTTGACGATGCCCATCACCAGCGGCGCATCGAGCGACAGCGTCCGTCGCGGCAATTTCAGCTGCATGGCGGCAAGATTTGCGGGAACTTGCGAAAACGACGGCAGCAAACGACAAGGCCGGCATCGCGCCGGCCTCGGGATCAGGTCTGCTGGCTCGCCGGCTTCGACGTCGGCTGCGGCGACAGACCGCCGACCGGCTGCGGCGCGGTCGGCCCGCCACCGCTCGGCCGCGAACTGTCGTCGTTCCAGCTTTCCGGCGCACCCGGCTCCTGGCCGGCGAAGATGCGCTTGATCTGCTCGGTATCGATCGTCTCGTACTTGATCAGCGCGGCCGCCATCGCATGCAATTTTTCGAGATTGCCGACGATGATGCTCTTGGCCTTCGCGTAGTTCGCCTCGATGATCTTGCGGACTTCCTCGTCGATCGTATGCGCGGTTTCGTCGGACACGCTCTTGGTCTGCGTCACCGACTTGCCGAGAAACACTTCACTGTTGTCGTCCGAATACGCGAGCGGCCCGAGCTTGTCGGACAGGCCCCACTTCGTGACCATGTTGCGGGCGATCTCGGTCGCGCGCTCGATGTCGTTGCTGGCGCCGGTCGTGACCTTCTCCGGCCCGAAGATCACTTCCTCGGCGATGCGCCCGCCGAACAGCGAGCAGATCGACGAGTTCAGCCGTTGCTTGGTGTAGCTGTAGCGGTCTTCTTCCGGCAGGAACATCGTCACGCCGAGCGCGCGACCGCGCGGAATGATCGTCACCTTGTAGACCGGATCATGCTCCGGCACCGACAGGCCGACGATCGCATGACCGGCTTCGTGATACGCCGTCAGCTTCTTCTCGTCCTCGGACATCACCATCGAACGCCGCTCGGCGCCCATCATGATCTTGTCCTTGGCGCGCTCGAAATCGTCGTGGTCGACGAGGCGCTTGCTCGCGCGCGCCGCGAACAGCGCGGCCTCGTTGACGAGATTCGCGAGATCGGCGCCCGAGAAGCCCGGCGTCGCGCGCGCGATCACGTCCGGCTTGACGTTGTCGGCGAGCGGCACGGCGCGCATGTGGACCTTGAGAATCTGTTCGCGACCGCGCACGTCGGGCAGCGGCACGACGACCTGGCGGTCGAAGCGGCCCGGGCGCAGCAGCGCCGGATCGAGCACGTCCGGACGGTTGGTCGCGGCGATGACGATGACGCCTTCGCTGCCTTCGAAGCCGTCCATCTCGACCAGCAGCTGGTTCAGCGTCTGCTCGCGCTCGTCGTGACCGCCGCCGAGACCGGCGCCGCGATGACGGCCGACCGCGTCGATTTCATCGATGAAGATGATGCACGGCGCGTGCTTCTTCGCCTGCTCGAACATGTCGCGGACGCGCGACGCGCCGACGCCGACGAACATCTCGACGAAATCCGAACCGGAA
>DASSVA010000458.1:0-5948 GCA_035706385.1 Solimonas sp.
CAATCGCGAACGGACACAGGACGCGAATGACTAATACACGGTACAGGTTGGTCGCGGCCTGAAAAATGCGACAAGGCTGACCGCCGCGGTGTCGGGATGACGCCGCGGCGGTTTGCGCAGCAGGCGGAAAATGCACAGGGAGCGTGTGATGGCGATCGCAGCGCGGCGGTACGCGGCAGCAGGGTCGGCGATGCGCACGGAGGAGCGGACGCATGGCCATTGAACTGCCGCCGCCGCTGCCGCCGCAGAGCGTGCCGGCGGCCGATCTGCGCGCGGCGTCGACGACCGCCACGATCGAATACAAGACCTACCGCGTGCATCTGCCGCCGGGCAGCCCGCTCAACGCGCGCGAAATCCGCGACGCGATCGCCGGCGCCGTCAGCGTCAGCGAACTGGTGTCGGCGCTCGCGCATGCGTATTACGCGGACGGTGCACTGTCGACGCAGCTGCTGTACGCAGTCGACGGCGACGACGTCTATCTGGCCTTGTATCCGCGCAAGATCGTGAAGATCGACGCGCCCGATTCGCTGCGTCCGTATTTCGCGCCGCTCGCCGGCAAGCCGCTCGCCGACCGCGATCTGGAACCGCGGCGCGCGCTCGCCAATGTCGATGCCGACCGCGCCGGCATCGCCGCGCAGGCGTGGCTCGAACCGGTCGAAGGCGGCGCCGATCTGCAGATCGTGCCCGACGGCCGCAAGCTGCCGACCAACACGGCGAGCGCCGAGTTCGGCAATCCCGGCAACCGCTTCGTCGGCCGTCACTTCCTCGATCTCGATCTGCGGCACAGCGATCGCAGCGGCAATCAGTTCAAGCTGCTGTGGGATACCGCGCTGACCGGCATCAGCGACGGCCGCGCCGACGATTACAACGAGGAAAGCCTGAGCTGGGACCGCGTGACGACGCACGGCGTCTGGGGCGTGAAGGCGCATGCGTTCGATTACGCCGGGCATGGCGGTCGCGACGGCCAGTTGCGCGAAGGCGAACTGAGCTGGCTGCTGCCGGTCGCGGCGACGCTGCACAGCCGCGTGTTGCTCGATGCGCGCGTCGGCTACATCAACCGCCAGCTCGACAGCGGCGAGGCGACGCAGCGCGAGGAATACCCGAGCATCCAGATCGGCATGCATTACGCGTACAGCGCGAGCCCCGCGGCCGGCCCGCTCGACATCGACGTCGGCACGACGTTTCGCAAAGGTCTGCGCAGTGACACCGCGGCGACCGGCGCCGATCTCGATTATTTCCTGTGGCGGCCGACGGTCAGCGTCAATCTCGCGCTCAGCGATCGCTGGAGCACCGGTGTGCTGCTGACCGGCCAGCTCAGCAACGACACGCTGCCGCTGGAAAGCCAATGGGTGCTCGGCGGCATCGACAATGTCGCCGCGTATCTGCCGGGCATCGCGGTCGGCGACATCGGCGCGTACGGCGAGCTCGATCTGCAATATCACGGCTGGGAGCTGCTCGGCGTGCGCGTCTCCCCGCGCGCGTTCGTCGAATACGGGCTCAGCCGCTACGAGCGGCAGTCGGACGAGGCGACGCGCGGCACGGCGATGCTGTCCGACATCGGCACCGAACTGGTCGCGAACTGGCGCTTTCTCGAAGCGAGCCTCGCGATCGCCGCGCCGACCGGCCATCGCCGCGTGTCGTCGGCGTTGCGCGACGACAGCGACGCGAACCTGCTGTTCCGCGTCAGCGCCGCGTTCTGAGCGCGGCGGCGCGCGCAAAAGGCTCACCCATTTGTATCAGGCTGCGCGGGCGCGCGGCGGGCTATCGTCGATGACATGATCGCGCCGCCGCGTCTCGACGCTGGCGGCGCAGAAATCCACACGTCGTCAGGCGACCTCATGAGCACACCCACCGAACCGGCGGCGCCCGCCGCCCCCAAGCCTGCTTCGGGCAACGTCGAGAAGCCGACGCGCATCCCGCCGATCGTCACGCTCGACGCGAAGTTTTTCTGGGACGGCGCCGATCGGGAACAGTTCCTCGGCCAGAAATGCGGCGACTGCGGACTGTTCACGTTCCCGCCGCGGCCGATGTGCCCGCAGTGCTTCAGCCTCAAGCGCGAGGAAGTGCCGCTGTCCGGGCGCGGCACCGTGCACGGCTGGACAATCCCGCGCCATCCGCCGCCGTTCGGTTTCAAGCAGGCGCCGATCGTCGCGGTGATCCAGCTCGAAGAAGGCATTCGCATGGTGTCGAACGTCGTCGGCTGCGGCTACGACGAGATTCGTCAGGACATGCCGGTCATCGTTGCGTTCGAGCCGACGATGAACAACCACAAGGTGCCGGTGTTCAAACCGCGCTGAGTGCTTTCTGTAGGAGCGCGCCATGGGCGCGACCGCGGCGTATCCAGGCATCGCAGGTCGCGCCTGAGAGGCGCTCCTACAGGTCAAGACTCAGCCTTCACGCGCGTCAGCGCGAAACGGAAAACAAGATGAGCAGAAAATTCACGGACGCGGCGATCGCCGGCATCGGCCAGACCGAGTTCTCGAAGGCGTCGGGCCGCAGCGAGCTGCAGCTCGCCGCCGAATGCGCGCTCGCCGCGTGCAACGACGCCGGTGTCAGCCCGCACGACATCGACGGCATGGTGACGTTCACGATCGACAACAGCGACGAGGTCAATCTCGCGCGCTGCCTCGGCGTGAAGGATCTCGCGTTCACGACGCGCATTCCCGGCGGCGGCGCGGCGGCGGCGGCGACGATCTACCAGGCGATGGCGATGGTCAACGCCGGCCTCTGCCACAACGTGCTGATCTGGCGCGCGATGAACGAGCGCAGCCAGTACCGCTTCGGCCAGAACCCGCAACAGCAGCAGATGTCGTACCAGTCCGGCAACGGGACCGGCTCGCTGCTGTGGTACGTGCCGTATGGCGCGATGACGCCGGCGAGCTGGGGCGCGTTGCAGGCCGCGCGCTACATGCACAAATACGGTGTGACGAACCGCGACCTTGGGTACATCAGCGTGCAGCAGCGCGCGTACGCGGCGAAGAATCCGGCGGCGTGGTTCTACGAAAAGCCGATCACGCTCGAGGATCATCAGAACTCGAAATGGATCCAGGAACCGTGGCTGCGCCTGCTCGACTGCTGCCAGGAATCCGACGGCGGCGTCGCGATCCTGGTGACGAGCCTCGAACGCGCGCGCGATCTCAAGCAGCCGCCGGTGAAGATCGTCGGCGCGACGCAGTCGATTCCGTACAACGTCGAAGTGATCTCGAACTACTACCACGAAGACCTCACCGAGATGCCGGAAGCCAGGGGCGTCGCCAAGCGGTTGTGGGCGATGACGGGGCTGAAACCGTCCGACATGCAGATGGCGGCGATCTACGATGCGTTCACGCCGCACGTGCTGCTGCAGCTCGAGGCGTTCGGCTTCTGCAAGCCGGGCGAGGGCAAGGATTTCGTCAAGGGTGGCGGCATGGCGCTCGACGGCGCGCTGCCGACCAACACCAACGGCGGCCTGACCGGCGAGGCGTACATCCACGGCATGAACAGCATGATCGAGGGCGTGCGGCAGATTCGCGGCACCTCGTACAACCAGGTCACGAAGAAGACCGTCGAGCACGTGCTGGTGTCGTCCGGCATGGCCGGCGCCGTGCTCGAAAAGGTCTGAGCCGCAGATGGCTGCGGCGGTCGCGGCACCGGTCACGCTGAAACTCGACGCCGGCGTCGAGCTGGCCGGCGAGAACGCGCTGCAGATCGCCGTCGACCTGTTTGTACCGCCGGCCGGCGTCGCGCCGCGCGCGCTGCTGTGGTGTCTGCCAGGCGGCAACATGAATCGCCGCTATTACGATCTGATTCCGCCCGTCGGGACGGGCAGTGGCGACCTGTCGCCGCCAGCGGAAGGCGGAGTTGAAACCGACACCAGCTTCAGCTTCGCGCGCACGCTGGCCGCGCAAGGCTTCGTCGTCGCGACCGTCGATTATCCCGGCCTCGGCGACAGCAGCAGGCCGGACGACGGCTGGCTGTGCACGCCGGACACGCTGACCGCGATCAACCGCCACGTCTACGACACCTTGCTCGCGCATCTGCGCGACGGCAGCGCGCATCCGCGGCTCGGCGCGCTGCCGAAGCTCGTCAGCATCGGCGTCGGTCATTCGATGGGCAGCATGATGACGATCCTGCAGCAGGCCGCGCATGCGCCGCACGCCGCGCTCGTGCTGCTCGGCTTCTCGACGCGCGGCCTGCCCGAATACCTGCCGCCGCAACTGAAAGGCATCAGCGATCCGCTCGCGGCGCGACCGCTGCTCGTCGACGTCGCGAAACGGATGTACGGCGGTCAGCCATTCCCGGTCATCCATACCGCGCGTGCCGGCAACAGCGAACTGTTCGGCAGCAGGAAAGCGGACCCGAACGGCGTCGCCGCGCTGAAGGCGGCGACCGACTGCATGCTGCCGGTGCCGGCGACGTTGTCGATGGTGCCCGGCAACGTCGCGCCGGAAGCGGCGACGATCGCCGTGCCGGTGTTCCTCGGCGTCGGCGCGCGCGACATGGTCGGGCCGGTGCATCAGGTGCCGAACGCGTTCACCGGGTCGACGGACATCACGCTGCTGGTGCTGCCGGAAACCGGACACAGCCACTTCCTGTTCGCGACGCGCGCGTTGCTGTTCCGGCGGATCGCGCAGTGGCTGGGCGCGGTGGTCCTCGACGGCCGGGCGCCGGACTGACGACGATGCGATCGCCCCGCGCCGCGACGGCCTGATAGCGGCGCGCGTCCCCCGATCGGGGTTCTTTTTACCCTAGCTGCCGGCATGCCGGCGCATTACGATCGCGCGACGATATCTTGGGGGGAGTCGACGTTGAATTCATATCAGGGAGCCATGCTGGCCATCGTGGCGTTCGCGGCGCTCAGCGGCTGCGGCAAATCGAGCCCGGTCGGCGACAGCGACAGCGAACGCGCCGCCAAGCCGGAGACGCGCTACGACCTCGCGAACCACTGCTACGTGCTGAAGGCGGCCGACAAGGGCTACATCTGGCGCAATGCCGACGGCTATGCGGCGACCGCGCCGGACGCCGAAGCCGCCGAGCGTTTCTACATGAAGCCGACCGCGCTCGGCCGCTACCTGTTCTATTCGGCCGACGCGCTGATCCTGACCGCCGGCGACGGCGCGGTCAGCGGCGCGACCGCGCCGGTCGACGGCTCGGACTGGACGGTCGACACGCCGGCGCGCGGCGAGTACACCGCGGTCGCGACGTCCGATGACAATCTCGCGCTGGCGCTCGACACGACCGGCAAGCTGGTGATGGCGTCGACGCCGGGCACGTTCACGTTCGAGCCGGCGAGCGGCTGCACGGCGTATCCGGAAATTCCCGACGACGTCGTCGGCCAGACCTACAAGGGTCGCGGCGTCGACAAGCCGGTCGTCGGTTTCGCCGAGGTGCACACGCACATGGCGATGGGCAACGAGATGTCGGACGGCACGCATCCGGTCGGTCCGTCGGCCGGCGGCGTGCTGTACGGCCAGATGTTCAACCGCTTCGGCGCGCCGGTCGCGCTGGATGACTGCGAGGTCGAACACGGTCCGAACGGCATCCTCGATCCGGAAGCGCTGGTGCTCGATTTCACGCCGCTGAAACAGCACGACACGAAAGGCTGGCCGACGTTCATCGACTGGCCGGCCTACGATTCGCAGTTGCACCAGGCGATGTACTACACCTGGGTCGAACGCGCCTACAAGGCGGGCCTGCGCATCATGGTGTCGGAAGGCACCAACATCAATGCGCTGTGCGAACTGGCGAAGACGCTGGAGACGACGCACAACCCGGCGGCACTCGGCTACGAGTGCAACGACATGAAGCTCGGCATCGCGCAGGTCAAGTACCTGTACCAGCTGCAGGATTACGTCGACGCGCAGGAAGGCGGGCCGGGCAAGGGCTGGTTCCGCATCGTCAGCACGCCGGCCGAAGCGCGCAAGGTCATCAACGACGGCAAGCTCGCCGTCGTGCCCGGCCTGGAGTTC
>DASSVA010000459.1:0-7329 GCA_035706385.1 Solimonas sp.
ATGACGCGGCGGATTTCCTCGTCGCGGCCGATCACCGGGTCGAGCTTGCCGCTGGTGGCGCGCTGCGTCAGGTCGATCGTGTATTTGTCCAGCGCCTGACGCTGATCCTCGGCGGAAGCGGAGTCCATCTTCTGGCCGCCACGCATCTGCGTGATTGCCTGCTCCAGCAATTCCTTGCGCGCGCCGGCCGCTTTCAGCGCTTCGCCGAGGCCGCTCTTGTCGTCGAGAGCTGCGAGCACAAACAATTCGGTCGAGATGAACTGGTCGCCGCGCTGCTGCGCCAGCTTGTCGCAGAGATTGAGCAGACGGCCGAGGTCGCCGCTGGCGTTGACGTCGCCGGTGTTGTGGCCAAGCTTGGGCAGGCGATCGATCAACTGCGTCAGCTTGCTGCGCAGCAGGTCGGCGTTGATGCCGGCGGTCTGCAGCAGCGGCAGTGTCGAGCCGCCATCCTGGTTGAGCAGGCTGTGCATGACATGCGCCGGCTCAGCACCCGGATGACGCGGCGGATTTCCTCGTCGCGGCCGATCACCGGGTCGAGCTTGCCGCTGCCGGCCCGCGAAGTCAGGTCGATCGTGTATTTCTCGAGCGCCTGGCGATTGTCCTCGGCGTTCGCCGAGTCGACCTTGGCGCCGCCGCGCACGGCGTCGATGGCTTTCTCCAGCAACTCCTTGCGAGCGCCGGCTTCAGCATGTTGCCGGCGTCCATCGCGCCGTCGGCCTTGCCGGCGCCGACCAGCGTATGAATCTCGTCGATGAACAGGATGATGTTGCCTTCCTGCTTGGCGAGATCGGTCAGCACCGCCTTCAGGCGCTCCTCGAATTCGCCGCGGAACTTCGCGCCGGCGATCAGCGCGCCGAGATCGAGCGACAGCAGCCGTTTGCCTTTCAGCGATTCCGGCACCTCGCCGTTGACGATGCGCTGCGCGAGCCCTTCGACGATCGCGGTCTTGCCGACGCCCGGCTCGCCGATCAGCGCCGGATTGTTCTTGGTGCGGCGCGACAGCACCTGGATCACGCGACGGATTTCCTCGTCGCGGCCGATCACCGGATCGAGCTTGCCGGCCTGCGCGCGCGCGGTCAGATCGATCGTGTATTTCTCGAGCGCCTGGCGGTTTTCCTCGGCGTTCGCCGAATCGACTTTCGCACCGCCACGCACGGCGGCTATCGCTTTCTCCAGCAGTTCCTTGCGCGCGCCGGCGGCGCGCAGCGCCTCGCCGGCCGGCCCCTTGTCGTCGGCCGCCGCGAGCACGAACAGCTCGGTCGAGATGAACTGGTCCTTCTTCTGCTGCGCGAGCTTGTCGGTCAGGTTCAGCAGCTTCGCCAGCTCCTGCGAGACCTTCATGTCGCCGGTCGCATCGGCGAGCTTCGGCAACTCGTCGATGATGCGTGCGAGCTTCGAGCGCAGCAGGTCGATGTTGACGCCGGCGTTCTGCAGCAGCGGCTGCGTCGAGCCGCCGTCCTGGTCGAGCAGCGCCTGCAACAGATGCGCGGCCTCGATCGCCGGGTGGTCGCGGCCGACCGCCAGCGACTGGGCGTCGGCCAGGGCCTGCTGGAAGCGGCTCGTCAGTTTGTCCATGCGCATACGGTGTCGATGCCTCGTGTGGTTCAACGGGAAACACGCTCAAAATGCGGTCGCCGGGCGCCGGTTTCAAGCCGGTCGCGAGGTCGCCAAGATCGCATCGATGTCGTTCGCAAGGCGCAGCAATCAGGTCTAAGTAATTGAGCCCAAAGCCTTGCCGTCGCGGCATCGGCAAGTTATCGTCGTCGTAGCGTCACCTTGGTGGTGTGCAATCGCAGCCCGATGCTGCAGGCCGACACGCACGGCGATGGACAACATTCCAGCCATCCTCAAAGTGGATTCCGGCGGACTGCCGGTTTCCTGGATTCACTGGCATACGGCGGTCACGCTCTATGCGCGGGAGCTTGTGCGCTGGGAAGCCGGCGACGAACGCTTCCTGATCCGCGGCGGCATCAATGCCCGCACCGGCCAGCAATCGACGTGCCGGATCGGCTCGATCATCGCGGTTGCCGACCGCTCGCGCCGCCACGGTCGCGGCGTGCCGCTGCTGACCAATCGCACGCTGTTCCAGCGCGACCGCAATCTGTGTCTGTACTGCGGCCGGCAGTTTCCGGCGCATCTGCTGACCCGCGATCACGTGATGCCGGCGTCGCGCGGCGGCGCGTCGGTCTGGGAGAACTGCGTGACGGCGTGCCGGCACTGCAACCAGCGCAAGGACGATCGCACGCCGGAGGAGGCGAACATGCGCCTGCTCGCGGTGCCGTACATTCCGAATCTCGCGGAATACCTGATTCTGTCGAATCGCCGGATTCTCGCCGACCAGATGGAATTCCTGCTGATGCACGCCAACCGCCGGCGCCGCGCGTAGACGGCCGCGTAGATGGCAATTATCTTTTTTGTCAGCAAAACCCTGACTGCTGAATCGTGCTCAAGACCTGATATTCTGCGGATGCTGTGGTCGATGTGTCCGCAGCCGTCGCGCGGGGGCGCGATCGCTGTCGATGCATCAGTCGGGGAGTGGAAGCCGCCTGTCGCGCTGCAATACGGAATGTCACGGGCTGTGAACTACACTGCGGATACAGAGGATTTTTCGCGCCGCGCAGGCGCGGGCGGCAGGCCGTCTTGAACATGGCAACGAGTGCCAACGATATTGCGGCCCCGTTGCCGACTGCTGCGCAAGCCGACTCCGGCAACCCGATCGTGCGCGCCCTGCACGAGATGGCGGTGACCGTGCTCGGCGACCAGTTGCGCACGATGTTCGAGAAAGCCGACGACATCCTGTTCGATTCCGCAGAGAAGGCGCAGTCCAGCGACGAGCAGCGTCTGTATCTGGACACCATGCGCATCGTCCGCGTGCAGCGCGCGCAGATCATCAAGGCATTCCAGAATTCGCTCGAAGGCGCGCTGTCGCGGATCGGCGACGATGCCTCGGCGACGAGTCCGTTCGGCGATCTGACCGACATGTCGCAGTGGTCGCTGCAGGACGGCGACCAGCTCGAAGAGCGGATCGCCGTCGCCAACATGGAGACCAAGGCGACGTCGCTGCATGCGCACGAGCTCGTCGAACTGCAGCGGCGCCTCGCGCGCCTCGCCGACATGAGCGGCGGCGAGCTCTCGCCCGAGGCGATGTCGCCGGCGCGGATCATTCGCGCGTTCCAGGATTCGGTCCACGACCTGCAGGTCGATTTCCCGATCAAGCTGGTGATCTACAAGCTGTTCGACCGCGTCGTCGTCGGCCGCATGTCGGAAGTGTTCACGGGCGCCAATCACCTGCTCGCCGGCCACGGCGTCGAGCCGAAGGAAACCGCGGCCGCGCCGCGCCGCAATCCGGCGGCGGCCATGTTCGCGGCGGCCGGCACGGATGCGGGCGGCGCGGCGATGCCGGGCACCGGCGGTGCACCGGCCTGGGCCAGCGGTGTCGATGCCGACCGTTTCTCGCAATTCATCGGCAGCGCGGCGCCGCCGGCAGCGTGGGGCGGTGCGCCCGCTGCGTACGGTGGCGTGCCGTCGGGTGGCGGTGCAGGACCCGGCTATCCCGCGGCATGGCCGGCGTACATGCCGGCGTATGGCGCGACCGCTGCCGGCGCGCCGCCGCCGAACTACGACGATGCGTGGCTCGCGCATGACATCACGCACATCCTGCAGTCGTATGCGCAGGGTCAGCAGCCGCAGGCGCCGGCATGGCTGCCGCCGCAGAACGTCGGCCTCGTCGCGCGCATGTTCGACGGTTATTACAACGATCCGCGTCTGCCGGAAGCGATGAAGCCCTTGCTCGCGCGGCTGCAGATGCCGGTGATGAAAGCGGCGCTGTCCGATCCGCGCTTCTTCGCCGACGCGGCCCATCCGGCGCGGCGTGCGAGCAACAGCCTGTACGAACTGGCGCTGCAGCTTGGTGCCGGTGGCGCCAGGGTGCCGGATCAGGTGTTCGGGGAATTGCAGAGCCTGGTCGACGAGGTCGCGCGCACGTTCGAGCTCGATCCCGCGCGGCTCAAGCGTGCGGCGAGCGAACCGCTCGACGACACCGTCGCCGACGAATTCCTGCGCGAGCAGGAGCGCACGCAGAAGAATCGCAATCGCCAGCAGATCGAGCGGGTCCGGCGCATCGTCGCGCACGAACTGAAAATGCGCGTTGGTGTGCGCCGGCTGGCGCCGGGCGCGATGCGCCTGATGCTGTCGGGCTTCGGGCCGCGCCTGTGCGTCGACTACATCCGCGACGGCATCGACGGCCAGGCCTGGAACGCGACGATGGCGCTGGTCGAGCGCGTCCTGCAAAGCCTCGACCGCGTCGCCGAGCTGAGCGCCGACGAACGCGTGCACGAAGAGGCGGAAATCGCCGCCACGGTCACCAATCACCTGTCGGAAGTCGGCTTCGCGAAGGCCAAGCTCGAAGAGGTCGTCGCCGGTTTGCTCGAGGCGTATCTCGAACCAGTGCCGACCGGTGTATCGGCGAGTGAGGCCGCGGACGGAGTCGAGCCAGCGTCGGCCGCCGACGGGGCCGCCGAGGCCGATCACGAAGCCGCCGCGCCGGCGATGACGCCCGAGCAGGAACTGCTGGGCCTGCTGTCGATCGTGCTGCTGCCGGACGGCTGGTTCACGGTGCTCGATGCGACGACGCAGACCAAGCACTGGGTACGGGTGAAGGCCTACTATCCGGCGCAGCATTCGGTGCTGCTCGGCCATTACATGGAAGAGCGTTTCCTCAAGCTGCGCACCGATGTGTTCGCGACCGAGCTGTGTGCCGGGCGCATCGTCGCGATCGATCCCGCGCCGGAACTGCAGAACGCGATCGCGCGGATCGCGACGCTGCCGATCGCGCATGCGTCCGCCGGTCCGTTGACCTGGACGCAAGCCTGAGTTGAACGGCTGATCGCCGGCGGCGTGAGCGCCGCCCGCGGATTCTTCGCATCACCTGCCAGGGACGAGCACGACGTGTCGCCGGTCAAGGCTTACAAGAACAACGAATTCCTGATGAGCGAGGCGGCGCGCGGCGTGCGCATCCTCTGCGAGTACGTCGAACCGGAGCGGCGCTTCCGCCAGACCGGCGTACGCAACACGGTGGCGTTCTTCGGCTCGGCGCGGGTGCGTGCCGGGCACGGCAGCGACGGCCGCGACTGGTACGCCGAGGCCGCGGCGCTCGCCGAAAAGCTGGCGGCATGGACGCGTGACACGCACGAGCTGCGCGAGCGCTTCTTCATCTGCACCGGCGGCGGTCCCGGCATCATGGAAGCGGCGCATGCCGGCGGCGCGCGCGCCGATTCACGGCTGAACGTCGGGCTCAACATCTCGCTGCCGTTCGAGCAACACCTGAACCCGTACGTCGACGACGCGCACGCCTACCAGTTCCACTATTTCTTCATGCGCAAGTTCTGGCTGGTGAAGCTGGCACGCGGCGCGGTGTTCTTCCCCGGCGGTTTCGGCACGCTCGACGAACTGTTCGAGCTGCTGACGCTGATGCAGACCGGCAAGGTCGTGAACATTCCGATCCTGCTGTACGGCCGCGAGTTCTGGGAGGGTCTGATCGACTTCCGGCGCCTGGCCGAGCGCGGACTGATTTCACCCGACGACGTCTCGCTGTTCCGTTTCTGCGACGACGTCGATTCGGCGTTCGACATCCTGCGCCGCGAACTGCAGCCGCATCCGCCGGAGTCCGAAGGCGTGCGCTGAACGCACGGTCTCAGCGGCTGCGCTTGCGATCGTCGAGATCGAAATCGAGGTCGTCGGCGATCAGGCTGCGCAGCCGGCGTTCTTCCTGCAGTTTCTCGACGTCGCGCCAGTCGCGTGATTTCAGCGACGCCGGCGCGGCCTCTTCGTTCGGAATGCTGTCGTCGTCGAGCGATTCGTCTTCGTCGACGAACTCGTCGTAGCTCTTGCTGGCTTCAGCTTGTGGGGCCTGTTTCTTTGCTTTGCGCGGCATACCAGTCTCGGCGTGAAGCCTGCGGAACAAATCGGGATGACTTGGCGCGCGTTTTTAGCAGGCTTTCCTTGCGGCGAAAAGAGGCTTGCGCGCAGCTTTCAAAATCAAGACCTTGAATGCATCCTCCGGCGTCGGTGGCGGGGCGCCGCGCAAACCGACGCGCGTGCGACGTGCGCGAGTGCATGACGGGGCATGCAAAAGATGCTGGCGTTTTGACGGCCGATCAGTAGAATACGCGTCCTCGTGTGGGGCGATAGCTCAGCTGGGAGAGCGCCGCGTTCGCAATGCGGAGGTCGAGGGTTCGATCCCCTTTCGCTCCACCATACGAAACAGACGGCCCGGAATCGTTCGCGATTCCGGGCTTTTTTGTTTGTCGCGCGATGCCGCGATGCCGGGCTCGCGATCTGAGCCCGCGGCTCGGCGATACTGCGTGCTCGCATGAATCCGATCCCTTCGCCGCTCCCGTCGCTGCCGACCTGTCGTGCCGAGGCGCTGTTCGCGCGTCTCGCAACGACGGACGGCGCGCGGCCGATCGTGGTCTGCGCGAGCCATCGCCAGGCGCAGGCGCTGCAGCTGGCGTTCGCGCACGCGCAGATCGCGCGCGGCGCCGCCGTCTGGGAGACGCCGCGGATCGTCGGTTTCGCGGCGTTCGTCGACACGCTGGCCGATGCCAGCCTGCCGCCGGTGCTCGGCGATGCCGAAGCGCGCGTGCTGTGGCGGATCTGCGTCGACGAATCGCGCGGCGGCGAACCGCTGTTGCGCGCCGCCGACGCCGGAGGATGCATTCAAGGTCTTGATTTTGAAAGCTGCGCGCAAGCCTCTTTTCGCCGCAAGGAAAGCCTGCTAAAAACGCGCGCCAAGTCACCCCGATTTGTTCCGCAGGCTTCACGCCGAGACTGGTATGCCGCGCAAAGCAAAGAAACAGGCCCCACAAGCTGAAGCCAGCAAGAGCTACGACGAGTTCGTCGACGAAGACGAATCGCTCGACGACGACAGCATCCCGAACGAAGAGGCTGCGCCGGCGACGCTGAAATCGCGCGACTGGCGCGACGTCGAGAAACTGCAGGAAGAACGCCGGCTGCGCAGCCTGATCACCGACGACCTCGACTTCGATCTCGACGATCGCAAGCGCGGCCGCTGAGACCGCGCACTGAGCGCTTGCGAAGAAATCGTCGCGGGCGAACGCAGTTTGATGCACAAGCGCTCAGCGCACGCCTTCGGACTCCGGCGGATGCGGCTGCAGCTCGCGGCGCAGGATGTCGAACGCCGAATCGACGTCGTCGCAGAAGCGGAACAGCGAGACGTCGTCGGCTGAGATCAGCCCGCGCTCGGCCAGACGCCGGAAGTCGATCAGGCCTTCCCAGAACTCGCGGCCGTACAGCAGGATCGGAATGTTG
>DASSVA010000460.1:0-4610 GCA_035706385.1 Solimonas sp.
GATCATGAACGATCGCCGCCGGGCAGCGCACCGCGAGCGCATCCGGCAACGCAAACGGCGAACGCGGCAGATGCAGCGTCGGTTCGACCTGCTGCGCGGCTTCATAACCGAGATAGAAGAACCAGCCGCCGCAGAACGGCAGATCGTCGCGCGATGCTGGCGTCTCCTGCGCATGCCAGCGGTCGAGCGCCGCAAAGAAATCCGGCGCGTCGGCGAGCCCGGCCTGCGTCGATCGCAAGGTGCCGTCCTGCAGCGACAGCCGGTTTTCCGGAAACGCGAACAGGATGTCCCAGCGACCGGACTGCGGATGGCTGGCGACGCTCTGCAGCAGGAACGGAAAAAGCCGTGGCTGCCGGCGATGCAACGCCAGCAGATCCACGGCTTGCGGCAATTCGGCGCGCCACATGGCGGCGCCCCTGTCAGACGAAACGCTTGAACGCGACGGTGCCGTTGGTGCCGCCGAAACCGAAGGAATTGGACAGCACGACGTCGAGCTTGCGCTCCCTGGCCTTGTGCGCCGTGTAGTCGAGGTCGCAACCCTCGTCGGGATTGTCGAGATTGATCGTCGGCGGCACGATCTGATCGCGCAGCGCGAGCACCGAGAAGATCGCCTCGATGCCGCCGGCGGCGCCGAGCAGATGGCCGGTCATCGACTTGGTCGAGCTGACCGACAGCTTGTACGCGTGATCGCCGAACGTTTCCTTGATCGCGTTCGACTCGCCGACGTCGCCGGCGTTGGTCGACGTCGCATGCGCGTTGACGTAATCGACCTGCTCGGGATTGAGGCCGGCGTCGCGCAGCGTGTTCTGCATGCTGCGCCGCGCGCCGTTGTTGCCCGGCAGCGTGATGTGATACGCGTCGCCGGACATGCCGAAGCCGATCAGCTCGGCATGGATTCTCGCGCCGCGCTTCTGCGCATGTTCGAGATCCTCGATGACCAGCACGCCGGCGCCGTCGCCGAGCACGAAGCCGTCGCGGTCCTTGTCCCACGGCCGGCTGGCGCGCTCGGGATGGTCGTTGCGCGTCGACAGCGCGCGCGCCTGGCAGAAGCCGGCGAGACCGGCCGGCGCCGAACCGGCTTCGGCGCCGCCGACGATGAACATGTCGGCGTCGCCGGCTTGGATCATCCGCGCACCGAGACCGATCGCGTGCGTGCTCGTCGTGCACGCCGACACCACGGCGAGATTCGGGCCGGTGATGCCGAGATCAATCGAGATGTAACCCGAGATCATGTTGATGATCGAGCTCGGCACGAAGAACGGCGAGACGCGCTTCGGGCCGTTGTCGTGCAACGCGCGGCATTCCTCGGCGATCGTGCCGATGCCGCCGATGCCGGCACCGACGCAGATGCCGATGCGTTCGCGGTTGTCGTCGGTGACGGTGATGCCGGCGTCGGCCACGGCCTGCTTGGCCGCGGCGACGCCGTAATGAATGAACGGATCGGTGCGCTTGACGTCCTTGACGCTCAGCCACTGGCTGGCATTGAAGTCCTTGACCATGCCACCGAACCGGGTGGTATAGGCCGACACGTCGAAATACGTGATCGGCCCGATACCGGACTTGCCCGCAAGGATGTTGCTCCAGGCCGTGGCGATATCGTTGCCCACGGGGGACACGATTCCCAGGCCGGTGACGACGACGCGCCTACGGCTCATCAGCAATACCTGATTGACGGGGGAGAGTTTGCTTCAGCCCTGCTGCGGCGCGTGCGCCTTGATGTACGTCAGCACATCCTTGAACGTGACGATCTTCTCCGCCTCTTCGTCCGGGATGTCGATTTCGAATTCCTCTTCGAGCGCCATCACCAGTTCGACCGTGTCCAGAGAGTCAGCACCGAGATCTTCGACGAACGAAGCATCCGGGGTGATCTGATCTTCGCTGACCGACAGCTGCTCAGCGATGATCTTCTTGACCTTCTCTTCCAACGTACTCATGCATTACTCCTGGGGACCACGTGTTGTCGATGTAGAAAGCCGGCGTATTGTAGACAAACGCCGCCGGGGGCACAGCACCAACGATAAGGAAAGCAAATTCAGTGCCTTATTGGCGAATCCGAAAATCACGACGCGCCTGCCGGTGGCACTTCAGTCCATGTACAGGCCGCCGTTGACGTGCAGCGTCGTGCCGGTCACGTAACCGGCCTCGCGCGACGCGAGGAACGCGACCGCGGCGGCGATGTCGTCCGGCACGCCGAGACGCTGCACCGGCACGCGATCCATCAGCGCCTTGCGCACGTCCTCACTGAGCGCCTGCGTCATGTCGGTGTCGATGAAGCCCGGTGCGACGACGTTGACGGTGATGCCGCGCGAGCCGATCTCCTGCGCCAGCGACTTCGAAAAACCGATCAGCCCGGCTTTCGCCGCGCAGTAGTTCGCCTGGCCGGGATTGCCCATGCTGCCGACCACCGAGCCGATGCTGATGATGCGGCCGTGGCGCGCCTTCATCATGCCGCGCAGCACCGCGCGCGACAGGCGGAACACCGACGTCAGATCGGTCTGGATCACCTGATCCCAGTCCTCGTCCTTCATCCGCATCATCAGCGTGTCGCGCGTCACGCCGGCGTTGTTGACGAGGATGCTCAGCGTGCCAAGCGAGCCGAGCAAGGCGTCGACGGCGGCCGGATCGCGGACGTCGAGCACGCGGCCTTCGCCGCCGTGCGGCGCCAGCATCTCGGAGATCGCCGCGGCGCCGGCCTCGCTGGTCGCGGTGCCGTAGACCTTCGCGCCGTCGCGTGCGAATCGCAGCGCGATCGCGCGACCGATGCCGCGGCTGGCACCGGTAATCAAGGCTACCTCTCGCGGCGGAGGCGCCGCCGCTGCGGATATGGGATCAGTCATCGGGTCTCGCTGAGCTGTAGTTGGCCGCGACGCAGGCGGGTTTCGCGTGGTCCGGCAGCTTTATGGCGATCGGCTGTATGCGTGCATTTAGCCGATCGATGCCGGGCCGCGTCAAGCCTTGACAGTCGCCTGCGCTTTGTCCAGACCGTCGGCGTCTTCGAGCGCGATCGACGTCAGATCCCTGGCGATGCGCTTGTTCAATCCGACCAGCACCTTGCCCGGCCCGCATTCGAAAAATGTCGTGATGCCCTCGTCCTTCAATTGCGCGATCGTCGCCGACCAGCGCACCGGGCGGAACAGCTGTTCGTGCAGCGCCACGCGGATGCCGTCGGCGTCGTCGCGCACCCGTCCGTCGAGATTGTGGCGGATGCCGATTGCAGGTTTGTGAATCGTCGTCGCGGCGAGCCGCTCGGCGAGCCGGTCGGCGGCGCCGCGCAGCAGCGAACAGTGCGACGGCACCGACATCGCGAGGCGCACGATCATCCGCGCGCCGCGTGCCTTGCCCTCGCCCTCCAGCCATTCCAGTGCCGCGACGTTGCCGGCGACGACGACCTGCCCCGGCGCGTTGTAGTTCGCCGGTTCGAGCACACCGTCGCCCGGATACGCGGCGCAGAACGCCTCGACCGCGGCATCGTCGAGACCGACGACCGCCGCCATGCCGCCGACGCCATCGGGCACCGCCGACTGCATCAGCTGGCCGCGCAGTTCGACGAGCTTCAGCGCATCGCCGAACGCCAGCGCGCCGGCGGCGACCAGCGCCGTGTATTCGCCGAGGCTGTGTCCGGCGAGCGCGGCCGGCGCCGGCAGATCGCGCGACTGCCACAGCCGCCAGACGGCGATGCCGGCGGCGAGCAGTGCCGGCTGCGTGCGCGCGGTCTGGTTCAGCGTCTCAAGCGGACCGTCGGCGACCAGCGCCGCGAGATCCCAGCCGAGCGCCTGCGAGGCTTCGTCGAACGTCGCGCGGACGATCGGATCGGCGTGACCGGACAGCATGCCGACCGCTTGCGAGCCCTGGCCGGGAAACAGCATTGCGTAGTTGTTCTGGGACATGTCTCTCAACGGGTGTCGGTGGGGGGAGCGGTGACCGGCGCCGGCACTTCACGACCCGTGAACGTGCCGAATACCAGGCCGTAGATGAATGCGACGATCGAACCGTACAGGTGCGCTTCGGTGACGACGTGACCACCGATCGCGCGCGCGTCGGACAGCGGCGCGCCGGTGACGATCTCGTAAGCGAGCTTGCCGAGCAGATAGACGAGGCAGACGATCGCAACGCCGTCGCGGCGCAGCGCCTGCGGCAGCAGGCCGAGCACGAACAGGCCGTGAATGACGCCGGACATGCCGACGTAGCGCACCAGATCGGGCACGAAGAAATACAGGCATAACCCCATCCCGAGCGAGACGACGAACAGCCGCCGCAGCCAGATACGTCCCGGCAGCGGCTGCGGGCACAACAGCACGAGCACGAACAGGCCGATCTCGTTGAGCATCAGGTGATACCAGCCCAGATGCACGTAACTGCCGGTCACCAGCCGCCACCACTGGCCGCCGGCGATCAGCGCGCGATCGAACGCCAGCGCCGAACGGCCAACGTCGCCGGCCGCTTGCGCGGCCAGCAGGATCGACATCAGCAGCAGCGGCCAGCCCCAGATCGGCAGAGCCCGGCGAATCGAGTTTGTTATCATTGTGAAAGGCGGTTCCGCCTCTCTTTTTCCGAAGTCGACATTATCTTCCAATGAACGCATATCGTGCGCGCCGGCGCCAGCAGGCCGG
>DASSVA010000461.1:0-9338 GCA_035706385.1 Solimonas sp.
CACGCCGCCCAGTTCAGTGAAGATCGCATCGCGGATTTCACGAATCAGCAATGGCGATGGACTGTTGAACAGCAGCGCAAACGCCAGCTTCTGCTTCGGCAGCATGTGCAGCGATGCGAACTGCTGTGCCGTCGCGCCATCGTGCATCCGTTTCGGTTGCCGCGGATCGGCGTCGAGAAACCAGCCGAGGCCCATGTGCGTGTAACGGTTCTGGCTGTACGGCGGCAACGCCAGCTGCGGCGTCTGCATCGCGCGGAATCCCGGTCGGGACAGGATCGAGTGCCGGCTTGCCTTGCGCTGCGGCCCGTCCATATGCGCTTGCGCGTAGCGCAGCAGATCCGACGCCGTCATGCTCAGCACCGCGCCGGCGCCGGCCATGCTGAGCGGCAGATAGGGGCGGGCGACCGGCGTCCAGACACCGCGTACCGACGGTTCGTGGCCGACCGCCATCCGGAACCGCAGCGCGTCGGTCGGCCGGGCGATCACGCGCGTCAATCCCAGCGGCTCGCAGATGCGGCTGATCACGAGTTCGTTCCAGCTCGCGCGGCGCAACACTTCGATGATGCGCGTGAGCACGACGAAGCCGGCGTTGCAGTAACTCATCGTTGCGCCGGGCGCATGCAATTGCCGAAGACCGCGCATCTGTCGCACGTAATCTTCGGACGTACCGTCCGCATCGGCGGGCGGAAAGAAATCACCGTCGATGCCGGCCGTGTGCGTCAGCAGATGGCGCACCGTCAGCGCGGCGCTCGCCGGATCGGCGGTCGTGAAATCCGGCAGGTAGCGGCGAATCGGCGCATCGAGATCGAGCGCGCCGTCGTCGACCAGCTGCATCGCCAGCGTCGCCGTGAAGGTCTTGCCGATCGAGCCGATCTGGAACAGCGTATCCGGCGTCGCTTCGATCCGCTCCGCGGCATTGGCCCAGCCCGATGCGACTGCATCGATATGCCCGTCGTTCAGGATCGCGAGCGAGATGCCGCAGACACGATGCTTTCTGCGCAGACGGTCGACGGTCGCCTGCAGGTTTTTGCCCAGCAGCCTGGATGAACCCGTTTTCTTCACGGGCTGAAGATCGAGTGCGGCGGACGCCGCTTGCGCCACGGCATCGCCGTTTCCCACTGCGATGCCAGGCGCAACAGCGTCGCCTCGTCGCCATGACGCGTGACGATCTGCACGCCGACCGGCAGGCCGCTGATCGCGCCGTGATGCAAGGGGACGGACGCCGCCGGATGGCCGGTGATGTTCAGCAGCGGCGTGAACGCGGCGTAGTCGGCGAGCGTGCGTTCGGCGTATTCGACGGCGCCTTCGTCGGTCGCGGCCGGATCGAACGCACCGATCCGCGGCGCCGGTGAAACGCCGGCGGGCGTGATCCAGACATCGAAATCCTGGAAATAGCGCTCGACCGCCTGCCGCGCGACCTGGAACACCGCGTCGGCCTTGAACAGATCGGCGACGCTCAATGTTCTCGCATAGTCGAGCACGCGCAAGGTCATCGGTTCGAGCGTATCGGTTCCGGCTTTGCGGCTGATCGCCGATTCCAGGCTTGCGATGCTGTGCGGCAGCGCGGCCATCATCGCCGGCAGAAACGCGGCCGTCAGCGTGTTCCAGTCCAGCTGCGGAGACGCTTCCTCGACCGTGTGACCGAGATCGCCGCAAAGCCTGGCGGCGATGTCGACGGCGGCCTCGCAGTCCGCGTGCAGTGGCGTGCGCAGCGGGGAAGCGCGCACGATGCCGATGCGCAAACGGCCCGGATCGGCACCGACTTCCTTGGTGAAAGGCCACGCGGGGCGAACGACCGAATAGCGCGAACCCAAGGTCGGACCCGCCAGCACATCGAGAAACGCCGCGGAGTCGCGCACGCTGCGGGTCGTCACATGAAAATGAATGAACGGGAAGAGTCCGCCGTCGTTGCGGCCGTCGATCGGCACGCGCGCGCGGCTCGGTTTGAGACCGAAGGTGCCGGTGCAGTGCGCGGGGCCGCGGATCGAGCCGCCGCTGTCGCTGGAACTCGCGACCGGCACCACGCCCGCGGCAACGGCCGCGGACGATCCGCCGCTGGAACCGCCGACCGAGTGTTCGAGATTCCACGGATTGCGCGTCGCGCCGTGCAGCGACGATTCCGTCGTGCAGTAGAGACCGAATTCCGGCGCCGTCGTCGCGCCCAGCGGTGCGATGCCGGCGCGCTTGAGCCGGGCGACGAATTCGGAATCGGCCGGCGCCGTCAACCCCGCCGTCAGCCGCGAGCCCTGCATCATCGGCTGACCCGCGCAGCCGTGGCTTTCCTTGAACAGGAACGGCAGGCCGCCGAACGGTCCGTCGCCGTGCGCGCCGACGGACGCCGGGCCCGACATGAAGTTGAGCGTCGGGTTCAACTGCGCAATCGCCTGCATCGCGCACTGCTGCAACTCGGCGGGCGAGATTTCGCCGCGCCTCACCAGTTCCATCAGCCCGGTTGCGTCGTGTGCCGCGTATTCACTGAGTTTCAACGGGAATCTGCCTTTTCAGCGTTTCGAGGTTTTGATCTTGAGTTCCGGCAGCATCCGGTCGATCGTCAGATCGAGGACGCGATGGAACCATTCGTCGCGGCTGGCTTTGAAAACGCCGGTGTTGGCCAGCGTCAGCACCGCATCGAGTTCCTTGAACTTCTTGCGCGTATCGCTGCGCTTTGCGCTGTCGAGCCTGCGGCTCGAAGCGGCGTGCGTCTGCGCGAGGCTCTGCAGGACCGACCAGCTGACGCCGGCACGCTCGATGTCGACGCCGGCGTCGAGCATGACGCGCAGCGCGGAATCGAGCAGACGCATGATCTGCTGGTCGGCCAGCGGTCCCACCATCCGCTCGAAATCCGGGTGACGCGCGACGACGTCGGCGTAGGCCATCGTCCGGTCCTTGAGCTGACGGCGCGCTTCGCGGGTGTCGTTCGCGTCGAGCAGCGGAATCTCGTTGAGCAGGGCGATCGCGATCGCATCGTTGACTTCGGCAAGCGAGCCGAAATAGTTGTAGAGCGTCGCCACCCCGGTCCCCATGCAGGCGGCGATGCCGCGCATCGACAGGGCCGCGTGGCCGTCGCGATCCATCAGCGCCAGTGCGGCTTCGATCACATGCTCACGCCGAAAGATCGGCTTGCGTCCGCGCGCGGGACGTCCTGCCGCCGGCCCCTCGGCCACGGGTTTCCGGCTCTTCTTCATCCGTGTCGCTCCTTCCGGGGCGGAATCTGCGCACGCCCGATCGGTGATCCAGTCGGCTGACTCTGACATAGCGTTGATATCAAGAACAGTGCTCGTATATATTAAACGAACAGTGATCTTAAAAGCGACGTGCCGGTACGCCTCATGAAACGAATCTTCAGCTTCCACAGCGAACAGTGGGCCACGGCCGCGCCGTTCCGCATCACCGGCCGCATCTTCGAGGCATTCGATTGCGCCGTGGTCGAACTGGCGGAGGACGGAAAAACGGGACGCGGCGAAGCGCTCGGCATCTACTACACGGGCGATCAGCCGACGGTCGTGCTGTCGCAGCTGGAAAGCGCGCGCGAAGCGATCGAGGCCGGCATCGGCCGCGCAGCGCTGTCGGACCTTTTGCCGCCGGGCGGCGCACGCCATGCCATCGACGCCGCTCTGTGGGACCTGGAAGCGAAGCTGTCGGGCAGATCGGCCTGGGACATCGCAGGGCTCGCCGCCGAGCCGGTCGAGACGGTTCATACCATCGGCCTCGAAGAAGAGCCGGAGGCGATGGGCGAGAAGGCCGCCCGGACTTCTCATCCGCTGCTGAAGGTCAAGCTCGACGATGAACTGCCGGTCGAGAAGATCGAAGCCATCCGCAGGCGCCGTCCGGACGCCCGCCTGCTGGTCGACGCCAACCAGGGCTGGAGCTTCGAGCAACTGAAGGAAGTCGCCACGCCTTTGCAGAAGCTCGGTGTGCTGTTCATCGAACAGCCCCTGCGCCGCGGCAAGGACGAAATGCTCGAGGGTTACCGCGCGCCGTTGCCGCTGTGCGCCGACGAATCCTGCCTGCATCTGGGCGAGCTGGAGCAGGTCTCGCGCCGCTACCAGATGATCAACATCAAGCTGGACAAGTGCGGCGGTCTGACCGCCGGGCTGGCGCTCGCCGAAGCGGCGCGCAAGAAGAATCTGGGCGTGATGGTGGGTTGCATGGGCGGCACCTCGCTGTCGATGGCGCCCGCTCACGTGCTGGCGCAGCGCTGCGATTTCGTCGACATCGACGGCCCGATGCTGCTCAAGAACGACCGCCTCGGCGGATTCGACTACCGGTCCGGCCGCGTCGCGGTCGGCCCGGAATTCTGCTGGGGCACGGCCGGCGCAACATTCCGCGAACGTCCGTAGACCGCCTGCCTCCCTCCATGCCCGCAACTCGAGTTTCGACATGAACCTTCAGATCCATCTCGCTCTTGCGTTATGCCTCGCCAGTTTCTCTGCAATCGCGCAGCCGACGGAAGCCGGACAGCCTGCGGATGCCGGCCAGACCAGTGCACCGGCATCGCCGGCACCGGACGCCGCCGCCGATCCGATTGCGACCATTCCGCTGGCGCCGGAGCCCGCGCCGCCTCTGCCGGTGGCGGATACGCAGGCAAGTACGGGCGCGATCGAAGAAGTGATCGTGACAGCCAGCAAGCGCAAGGAAAACGCGCGGACACTGGCCGGCGCCGTCACCGCCGTCACGCGCGAACGGCTCGATGAAACCGGCTCCAGCAATTTCGCGGACTATCTCGCGCTGTCACCCGGCGTCAATCTCAGTTCCGGCAATCCGGGCGTCTCGACGGTGACGATACGCGGCGTGTCGACGGACACGATGCCGACGACGGGGCAGAGCGCGGTCGGCATCTACTACGACGACATCCCGCTGACCGATCCGGGCACGCCGGTGCTGGTGCCGGACATCGACGCGTATGACGCCGAACGCATCGAAGTGCTGCGCGGACCGCAGGGCGCGTTGTTCGGCTCTTCGTCGCTGGGCGGCGCCCTCAACTACATCCCGCAGGCGCCGAATCCTTCGGCGTTCGCGTTCACCGGACAGGCCAGCGGCAGCAGGACAAAAAATGCCGCGACCGGATTCAGCGCGAAAATGATGACGAACGTGCCGCTCGTCGACGATGCGGTCGGCCTGCGACTGGTCGGCTATTACACGGAAGCGCCGGGCTGGATCGACAATGTCGGCACCGGCGTCGACGGCGCCAACGATTCGCGCATCGCCGGCGGCCGCGCGATGCTCGGCTGGGACGTCACGCCGGAATCGAGCCTGCGCCTGACCGGCCTTTACCAGAGAGCCGTGATCGACGACACCGCGTTCGTCGACGACAGCGGCGATCTGAAGAAGAACACGCTGGTTCCGGAACCCGCCAGGAACGACATCACGATCGGCGCGCTGCACTACGACTACGACACGGATTTCGGCACCTTGTCGCTGATCGGCGGCTATCAGGACAAGAACAACGAAAGCGTCAGCGATCAGACGGCGTTTCTCGGCCTGCAGGCGCTCGGCGTTCCTTTCGTCGGCAGCCAGGCGCAGGCGGTGGACGGCTACAGCGCGGAACTGCGTTTCGCGTCGAACGCCGGCGAGTTCTTCGAGTATCTGATCGGCGTTTCGTACGCCAATCGCGACGAGACGCTCGAAACCCTGATCGACACCAACCTTCTGGCGCTGCCGCGCGAGATCGTGAGCAATCTGTTCGCCAGTCTGGGGCTGACGCCGCCGGCCGTGCTGGGCGCGACGCGTCTCATCTACGAGCGGGTCGACCAGAAAGCGCCGGAAGCGGCGGCGTTCATCGACACCACGTTCCACCTGACGTCCAGATTGAAACTCGCCGCCGGCGGCCGCTTCTACCGCAATACCGTCGACGCCGACATCTCGGGCCAGGGCGTGCTGCTCGCGCCGTCCGGCAGCCTCACGTTCAACGACACCAGCAAGACGACGGCCAGCGGCTTCAATCCGCGCGTGTCGCTGGCTTATGAATTCGGCAAGGACATCATGGTCTACGGCCTGTATTCGCGCGGCTATCGCCTCGGCGGCATCAACCTGGTGCCGGACACGCCGGTTTCACCGACCAAGACGGAATACGGTTCGGACCAGGTCAACAACTATGAACTGGGCGCCAAGACGCGCTGGCTCGACGGTGCGCTGACCGTCGACATGACCGGCTTCTACATCGACTGGAAGGACATTCCGCTGCAGGTGCAGGATCGTCTCGGCCTGTTCAAATACCTGGACAATGTCGGCGATGCGCGCATCTTCGGCATCGAAACCAGCCTGGCGGTCCGGCCTGCGGATTTTCTGACGCTGCGTTCGGCGGTGACCTGGAACAAGGCCACACTGCAGAATTTCTACGATCCGCAGAACGGCCGCCCGCCGGTCGAGCCGGGCGATCGCCTGCCGGGCTCGCCGGAATGGACGATCAGCAATACCGTCAGCGCACACTGGTATGTCGCCGGCATCACGCCGATCGTCACCTTGATTCATCGTTACGAGAGCAAGTCGCCGAGCAGCTTGTCGTACCAGGACGTGACGAAGGGCGGCTACAACCAGTTCGACGCACGCATCGGTGCGCAGATCGGCAGCTTCGGCGTCACGCTGTTCGGCCGGAATCTCGGCGACGTGCGCGGCATCACCGCCGTGCAGCCGTACGCGCGGGCGACCGGCGGCGCGCTCTATCGCCGCGACTTCATCATCATGCCCAGAACCTTCGGGCTGGAACTCAATTATTCGTTCGGCCAGTAAGCATGGACACATCCGCGAGACCGTGGTCGTTCGAGCGCTACCAGTCAGCCGCGAAGCAGGGTAGTGCGCCGGTGCCGGGCGGAGCGCTGAAATACCGGTTGGCCGGAACCGCAACGGCCGAACACGTCGTGGTCTTCGAGAGCGGCTGGAGTGCGCCGTTCCCGTACGCGGTATGGCTGGAGGATGCGCTGGCGCCGCACGCGCGCGTGCTTTCGTACGATCGCGCCGGTGTCGGCGACAGCCGCAGCACGGCGCCGCTGACGCCGCAGGCTCTGACACGACAACTGACCGCGCTGCTTTCGAGCCTCGGCATCGGGCAGCGGGTCACGATCGTCGGTCATTCGTACGGCGGACTGATCGCGGCGCTGCATGCGGCGCAGGCGCCGGACGTGATCCGTTCGATCGTGCAGATCGATCCGACGCCCGAGTTCGACGACGAGACCGTCGACGCGGCGATGCGGATGCTGCCGCTGTCCGCGCGCTTCCTGCAGTTGTGCGCGCTGCTGAAGATCGACGGTCCGCTGTTTCTGGATCTGGCCAGGGAGCTGCCGCCGGAAATCTTCGCGCTGGTGAAGCGCAATCCCGTGTGGCTGTTGCGTTCCCTCAACGGCTCCCTTGCGGAAATCAGACTGCTCGACGAGATCCGCCGCATCGTCGCGAACGCCGAGACCGTTCGGCAATGTCCGCGGCTGGTCATCAGCGGCGCCCGCGAACAGGTCGCGACATCATGGCTGCAACGCCTGCTCGTCAGCGACGAGAAAGCGAAGAAATACTGGGACGCCGTCGATGCGCTGCATCGGCGACAGGCTTCGTTGAACGACGCCAGCCGCTGGCTCGGCCTGCCGTACCATCACGTCAGCCTCGTCACGAATCGCGTCAGCGCGGAAGAGATCGCCACGCACATCGTCGGCTTCATGCGCTGAACGCGATGCCCGGCAAGGCGAGGAACACATGAGCCGATCGAAGCGCCCGGATCATCGGCCGGGACCGCGCGGGCGGGGCGGCCCTTTATGCGTGGCCGGCAAATCGCCGACGGCGTGGATCGTCCTGGCCGATCAGGATCTCGAATCGCGTAGCGGCGACGGTGTGTTGCCGCCGCTGCCGCCCAGCTTTCTCGGCCGGGTCGGCGATCGCATCGAGCTGACGGACGCCGACGAACGCCTGGTCGTGATCGGCTGCGGCAGGCCGGCCGACATCGATGACGAGACGGCGTTCTGGGAACGGGCGGGCGCCGCGGTCATCGACGGCATGCGCGCGCTCGGGATCGAACGCGCGACGCTTCGCGGTACGCTTCGGCCCGCGATCGTCGGTACAGCCGCCGCCGCACGCGGCTTCGCCATCGGCGCCACGCTGGCGTCGTACCGATGTGTGCGATATCGCCGGCAGCCACTCGAGGATCACGTCGAGGTGAAGGCGCTGGCGCTTCAGTCCGCCGACTGGAAGGCCAGTGCCGGCGGCCGCGCGCTCGCCGACGCCGTCAACTGGGCACGCGCACTGGTGGAGGCGCCGCCGAATCTGCTCAATCCCGGCACGTTCGCGAACGAAATCCGCTCGCTCGAAACGCTGGGCGTGGATGTCGAGGTTCTCGACGAACGCGCGCTGGAACGCATCGGCGCTCGCGGCCTGCTGGCAGTCGGACGCGGCGGCAGCCATCCGCCGTGCATGGTCATCTGCCGCTGGCGGGGACGCCAGGGCAGAGGCTGCGACCTCGGCTTGGTCGGCAAGGGCCTGACTTTCGACGCCGGCGGACTGAACCTGAAGGTGCCGCCGAACCTCAACAAGATGAAGTCCGACATGGCCGGCGCCGCGGCGGTGGCCGGCGCGCTGCGCGTGCTGGCGATGCGCAAGGCGCGGGTCAACATCGTCGCGGCGCTGCCGCTGTGCGAGAACGTCATCGACGCCGCGAGCTATCGTCCCGGCGACATCGTCACGTCGCTGTCCGGCTTGACGATCGAAGTCGACAACACTGATGCCGAGGGCCGCATCGTGCTCGCCGACGGCATCAGCTATCTGATCGCGAACTACCGGCCGCGCCTGTTGCTTGACCTTGCGACGCTGACGGCGGCGATCGCGGCCAGCTTGCACGAGGAATACGCGGGTCTGTTCACGGCGGACGACGCCCTGGCCGGCGCGCTCGAAAAGGCAGCCGCGCGCAGCACCGAAGCGCTGTGGCGCATGCCGCTGAGCAAGCGCCAGGACTATCTGGTCGATTCGGAGATCGCCGACGTCCGCAACATGGGCGCACCGGGATTCTTCGGCAACGGCGCCGGCTCCGCGATCGCCGGCGCCAAGTTCCTCGAGCGATTCGCAGCCGGCGCGCGCTGGGCGCATCTCGACATCGCCGGCACCGCCTGGTCGACGCGGCCGCGACCCGGCATCCCGCACGGCGCAACCGGCTACGGCGTGCGTCTGCTCGACGCGTTCGCGGATTGCCTTCCTGCGTGATGCGCACACATCGGACCGGAAGGCACTGTCACCGGACAGACCGACGATGACCGCGACGCAACCGGCGCGCGGCACGCAGCTCACGATCCTCGCGGAAGCCGATCCGCTGGTCTTCGTGCGCGTGCTGCACATGATCGGCAGTCTCAACCTGATCCCGCTCAAAG
>DASSVA010000462.1:0-19338 GCA_035706385.1 Solimonas sp.
GATCCGCTGATCGTCGGCATCACGCCGGCGATGCGCGAAGGTTCCGGTCTCGTCGAATTCGCGAAGCGCTTTCCGGACCGTTATTTCGACGTCGGCATCGCCGAGCAGCACGCGGTGACGCTGGCCGCCGGCCTGGCCTGCGAAGGACTGAAGCCGGTCTGCGCGATCTATTCGACGTTCCTGCAGCGCGGCTACGACCAGCTGATCCACGACGTCGCGATCCAGAATCTGCCGGTGATGTTCGCAATCGATCGCGGCGGTCTGGTCGGCGCCGACGGCGCAACGCACCACGGCGCGTTCGATCTCTCATACCTGCGCTGCATTCCGAATCTGGTCGTGATGGCGCCGTCCGACGAAAACGAATGCCGGCGCATGCTGGCGACCGGCGTGTCGCTCAATCAGCCGAGCGCGGTGCGTTATCCGCGCGGCAACGGCAGCGGCCTGGCGGCCGATCCGGATCCGAAGCCGCTCGCGGTCGGCCGCGGCCGCATCGTCCGCGAAGCGCACGGCCGCCGCCGTCCGCGCGTGGCGATCCTCGCGTTCGGCGCGATGGTGCAGCCGGCGATCGAAGCCGCCGAGATTCTCGACGCCGTGGTCGCCGACATGCGCTTCGTCAAGCCGCTCGATGCCGAGCTGATTCTCGAGCTCGCCAACGAAAACGATCTGCTGGTGACGGTCGAGGACAACGCACGCCTCGGTGGCGCCGGTTCGGGCGTCAACGAAGTGCTGGTCGCCCAGCACCATACGGTGCCGGTGCTCAATCTCGGCCTGCCGGACCAGTTCGTCGAACACGGCACGCGCGAGGAACTGCTGGCGCAGGTCGGACTCGACACCGCCGGCATCCTGCGCGCGATCCAGAAGCGCCTGCGTTCGCGCGATCTCGACGAAACCAAGCGCAGCCGCTCGGGCGGATAACAATAAAAAGCAAAAAGCAGAACCGCAGATTTCACAGATGACGCAGATCTAAAGACGCGAAAACTTTTTTCTTCATCTGTGTCATCCGCGAAATCTGCGGTTAATCGTTTTTCGCTTTCCCGCTGAACCAGTCGAGTTTCTCGTGCAGCTTCACGACTTCGCCGACGATCAGCAGCGTCGGCCCCTTCGGATCGGCCGCCGCGGCGCGGGCCGGCAAATCGGCCAGCGTGCCGGTGACGACACGCTGCGTCGGTGATGTGCCTTCGCTGATGATCGCCGCCGGCCAGTCGTGCGGCAGGCCGTGCTCGATCAACGCCGCGCAGATTTGCGGCAGCGTCTGCAGCCCCATGTAGAACACCACGGTCTGGCCGCGCCGCGCGAGCTGGTCCCAATGCAGTTCGAGCCGGCCATCCTTGCGTGCGTGGCCGGTGACGAACACGCAGGCCTGTGCGTAGTCGCGATGCGTCAGCGGAATGCCGGCATAGGCGGCACAGCCGCTCGCCGCGGTGACACCGGGCACGACCTGGAACGGCACGCCGTGCGCCATCAGCGTCTCGATCTCCTCGCCGCCGCGTCCGAAGATGAACGGATCGCCGCCCTTGAGCCGCAGAACCCGCTTGCCGGCGCGCGCATGGCGGACCAGTTCGGCGTTGATCTCGTCCTGCGGCACCGCGTGATCGCTGCGCGCCTTGCCGACATAGAGACGTTCGGCATCACGCCGGACCAGTTCCATGATGTCGGCGGAGACGAGACGGTCGTACAGCACGACATCGCATTGCTGCATCAGACGCAGCGCGCGGAACGTCAGCAGATCCGGATCACCGGGCCCGGCGCCGACCAGATAGACCTCGCCGTACTGCGGCGTATCGGCGAGCACGGATTCCAGCGCCTGCGCCGCCGACGCATCGTCGCCGCGCAGTGCGGCTTCGCCGCCCGGACCGTCGAGGAAACGCTCCCACACCGTTCGCGGCACAACGCCGTCCTGCGCTTTCACGCGCTCGCGCAGACGGTGCATGAATGCCGCGAGCCGGCCATAGCCGACTGGCAGCATCGCTTCGATACGCTCGCGCAGACGCCGCGCCAGCACCGGCGCGGCGCCGCCGCTCGATACGGCAACCAGCAGCGGACTGCGATCGACGATCGCCGGCACGATGACGCTGCTGCGCTCGACATCGTCGACGACGTTGACCGGAATGTTGGCGCGCTGCGCGGCGGCGGCAACGGCGGCATTGAGTTCGCCATCGTCGGTCGCGGCGACGATCAGCCGCTGACGATCGATCAATGCGGCGGAGAATTCGCCTGCGACGTGAACGATCGCCGGATCGTCGAGCGCCGCCTGCACTTCTGCGTTCAGTGCGCGCGCGACGATCTGCACGCGCGCGCCGGCGCGACGCAGCAGCCGCAGCTTGCGCGCCGCGATCTCGCCGCCGCCGACCAGCAACACGGTCGCGCCGCGCAGGCGCACGAACAGCGGGAAATAAGGCCAGTCGCTCGTCATGGCACGCAGTTCAGCACGAACGTGGTTCAGGACGCGAGCGCCCAGGCTTTCGCCGCCATCGTCACGCCGATGAACACCAGAAAGCCCGCGACCAGTCGTTTGAGCAATCGCGGCGACAGACGAAAACCGATACGGGTTCCCAGCCAGATGCCCGGCAACGCACCGATCAGCAACAAGACCAGCATGCGGTAGTCGACCGAACCGATGCCGGCGTGACCGAGACCGGCAATGCCGGTGATCAGCACCGCATGCGCAAGATCGGAACCGACCAGCGTCAGCGGCGGGTGCCGCGGATACAGCAGCAGCAGGATCATCATGCCGATCACGCCGGCACCGACCGACGAAATCGTCACCAGCGTGCCGATCAGCAGGCCGGCCAGCACGGTCAGCGGTCGCTGGATGCGCAGCAACATGTCGTCACGGAGCGTGAAGCCGCGGCGCGCAAGCAGACGGCCGATCGGTTCCTGCAGCAACGTGAACGTCGCGGTCACGATGATCGCGATCGCCAGCACCATCTGGATCAGGTGATCGAGCTGCGGACCGGTTTCGAGACCGCGCAGCACGACCAGGGTGACGGCCGTGGCCGGCAGGCTGCCGGCTGACAACCAGGCCACCAGCGGCCAGTCGACGCTGCCGTTGCGGCCGTGCAAGGTCACGCCGAACGCCTTGCTGAGGCTCGCGTACAACAGATCCGTGCCGACCGCGATCGCCGGCTTGATGCCGCAGAACAGGATCAGGATCGGCGTCATCAACGATCCGCCGCCGACGCCCGTCGCACCGACCGCGGTGCCGACGACGATTCCCGCCAGGATAAAACCAAGCTCTTGCATGTTCAGGTCTGGATCGGTGCTTGAAAAACGCCCGCGCAAACGGGGCGCGCACTATACTTTTATTCTATCTGCGCATATGGATTGGCCATGAAGCTACGCCAACTGCATTACATTCATGAAGTCACCCGTCGCGGCCTCAACGTCACCGCCGCCGCCGACGCACTGTTCACGTCGCAGCCCGGCGTCAGCAAGCAGATTCGCCTGCTCGAAGAGGAACTGGGCGTCGACATCTTCGTGCGCAACGGCAAGCATCTGTCGGAAATCACGCCGGCCGGCCAGCGCATTCTCGAATGCGCGCAGCGATTGCTCGGCGAGGTCGAGAACATCAAACGCGTTGCCGAGGAATTCCACGACGCCGATCGCGGCGACCTCGCGATCGCGACGACGCACACGCAGGCGCGTTACGCGTTGCCGCCGGTCATTCACGCGTTTCGCCAGCGTTACGCGAACGTCAGCCTGCACCTGCATCAGGGCTCGCCGCCGCAGATCGCGCGGATGGCAGCGGAAAGCCAGGCCGATTTTGCGATCGCGACCGAGGCGATGCATCACTTCGAAACCCTGGTCATGCTGCCCTGCTACCACTGGAACCGTTCCGTACTGGTACCGCCGGACCATCCGCTCACCGCCAGATCGAAGCTCTCGCTCGAAGACATCGCCGCGCACCCCATCGTCACCTACACTTTCGGCTTCACCGGCCGCTCCAAGCTCGACCAGGCGTTCGCAGCGCACGGCCTGAAAGCCAATGTCGTGCTGACCGCCGTCGACGCCGACGTCATCAAGACCTATGTGCGGCTCGGTCTGGGCATCGGCATCGTCGCCAGCATGGCGTACGACGCCGACACCGACGACGATCTGGTCTGCCTGCCCGCCGACCATCTGTTCGAAGGCAGCATCACGCACATCGGATTTCGCCGCAGTCTGTTCCTGCGCGGCTACATGTATGAATTCCTGCGCCTGTTCGCTCCACATCTGACACAGGATGTCGTCGACGAAATCGCCGCGATCGCCGAGCCCGAACAGCGCAAGCAACGCTCGCTAGCGTTGCTCAGCGAACTGCCGGTCGCAAAATAATCTTTTGGAATGAGTTTAGAACCGACTGAAGCCGGCACCGGCCGCGTGCGCGATCGTTGCAGATGATGCTCGCGGAAGGCTCGCGTACCGTGCGGCGTCCCGGCGACACGACTTGCGAGGCATCATCTGCATCCGCACGTGAATGAAGGCAAGCTGAATCTCGAGCGTAAATGCTCGCACGTAAGGCCTTGTATTTATAAAGATGGACTAATAGAGTGTTTCGCGGCGACGCAACACTGAATCGGCGTGCCGCATGAGCCAATCAAAGAGGGAGTCACGGATGAACGGACACAAAAAAGCGGTTCTGATTACCGGCGCATTGATGTTGGCCAGCGCGCCCGCCTGGGCTCAGAGCAATACCGCTGCCAGCGTCGCCGCGAGCGACATGAGAGGCTTCGCCGCGCCCGCGCTGCAGGCGCCGGTCGCGTTCGGTGCGCGCTGGGGCACGGTCGGCATCGGCGGCTATGGTCAGACCTGCGATTGCAACAAGCAGGATGAAGACGGCTCGATCGGTGTTGCGTTCGGTCTCGGCGATCCGGACAAATACGCGGCACTCGAAGTGGCGGTGGCATCGTCGTCATTGTTCGGCGATACCGGCAGCGGCGACAGTTTCGGCGAATCGGGATCCGTCGGGCTGAAGCTGCATACGAACGTTCCCGGTTACGCGTCGTTCGCGGTCGGCGTCAACGGCACCGGCAGATGGGGCAGCAAGGCGTTCAAGAATGCCAATCACTCCAGTGTCTATGCGGTCGCCTCGAAGATGGTGCCGGTCGGTCCGTTCGCCGCGATCCTGAATCTCGGTATCGGCGACGAGCTGTACAACGAACCGAACAAGGACGGCGCCGGCGTGTTCGGCTCGGCGGCGTTCTACTTCACGCAGCAGATTTCGCTGCTCGCCGAATATACCGGCCGCTTCACGAACGCCGCGGTTTCGGTGGCACCGTTCCGCACGTTCCCGCTGACGGTCACGCTGGGCGCCACCAATCTCGGCGAGCGTTATGGCGGCGATGTCGAATTTGCCGGCTCGATCGGCATGGGCTTCGTTTTCAACTAAACGGCCCGTCATTCAATCAGGAGTACGACGATGCGTAATTTCATGATCAAGATCGCGGCAGCAGCGTTGGTCGCCGCAGTCGCCGCCCCGGCGATGGCACAGTCCGGTTCGGGTTCGGGTGCCAGTGGCGCCAGCGGCAGCGCCGGTCTCGGCATCGACTACGCGGCGCTGGTCGCTGCGGGTGCCAGCGGCAATCCGGGTGTCGCGACGCCCGGCCAGTCGGCAACCGGCACGCTGGGCGGCCCGATCGCCGGGCTGATCAATCAGTTCTCGAAGAAGGATCAGAAGTAGCAGACGGATTGAAAAATGCCCCCGGATCTCCGGGGGCATTTTTTTGCCCGATGATTATGTCCGGCGCGAACCGGCCGCTTAATGATTGAACGCCGTATCGCGCAGCCGACCACTCGTCGAAGGCGCACTGACTTTCTGCAAACGGGGTTCGCTTTCGACGATCTGCTGATGCGGCCGATAGCCCTGGAAATAGCCTTTGATGCCGCTGAGGATGCCGGCCGCGAGCTTGCCCTGGTAATCGCTGCTCGCCAGCAGCTTTTCTTCGCGCGGATTGGTGATGAACGCGGTTTCGACCAGCACTGACGGAATGTCCGGCGCCTTGAGAACGACGAACGCCGCCTGCTGGACATCCTGACGCTGCAGCGTATTGATCTGGCCCATCGAGCTCAGGATGCGCGTGCCGACATCGAAGCTCGCTTCCATCGTCGCGCTTTGTGACAGATCGAGAAGCACGGTCGCGAGATCGCTGTCCTTGCCCTGCAATTCCACGCCGCCAACGAGATCGGCGGCGTTTTCGCGATTCGCCAGCCAACGCGCCTGCTCGCTGTTCACGCCACGATCGCTGAGCACATAGACGGCGGTGCCGTGCATCGCGCGCTTGGTAAACGCGTTGCAGTGGATCGACACGAACATGTCGGCTTGCTGCCGGCGCGCAATCTCGACGCGCTGGCGAAGACCGACGTAATAGTCGCCGTCGCGCGTCAGCACCGCGCGCATGTTCGGCTGCGTGTTGATGAGCAGCGCGAGCTTGCGCGCGATCGCCAGCGACACGTTCTTTTCCTGCAGACCGGAGGACCCGTGCGCGCCCGGATCTTCACCGCCGTGACCGGCATCGACGGCAATGACGATCTGCTTGTCCTGCAGACGCCCGGTGCCCGGTAACGGCGCGGCGGCGACGGCGGCCGGCGCGCTGCCCGCTCCGCTCGCCGCGCTGGCGCTGCTCAGCGTGCGCAACAGGTCGACGACCACGCGGTTGCCGTAATCGTCGTTCGGCGCGAGATCGAATGTGTTGACGGCGACCGGCTCGCTGACGTCGAGAACGATGCGCACACCATCGCCACGGACGCCGGCGCGCACGTTCTTGACCACGCCCTTGGCTTCGGTCTGATCGGCCTTGCGGATACCTGCCGCGTCGATGCCATCGAGATCGATGACGACACGGTCGGGCTTGGTCAGCGTGAACACGTGCGACTTCGCGGCATTGCTGACATCGAGCACGATACGCGTCGAGTCCGGCGAGTCCCAGACGCGCACGTCGCGCAACTCTGCCGCCTGCGCCAGCGGCAATACCAGCAACAGACTCAGGCCGACTCCCCACCGCATTGGGTCATTCCCGGAGGAAAACTTGGGCGGACAGTAGCTCAATCCCAATGTCAATGCAAACTTATTCCTTTCAAACAGCGGGATAGAGCGCATTCCTAAGGTTGACGCTACGACTTGCCGACAAACCTTTCCCCGAGCATGGAAAAAAGCGAATCGCAGAAATCCGGCCGGCCGCTCTCCACGCGCAGATGACGTCCCGCCGCTTGCACCGACAAGTGCAGCCATAAGTCCGGCGGCGGCAGATGACCTTCGCCATGCTCCGGCCATTCGACGAGCCACCAGGCGTGCCTCGGACTGAAGTCGCGCAAGCCGAGCCCCTCGAACTCATCGGCATCCCGCAGCCGATACAGGTCGAGGTGCAGGATCGTGCGCCCGTCGCATTCGTACGGTTCCACCAGGGTATAGCTCGGGCTGCGAATCGGACCGCGCACGCCCAGCGCGTGCAACAGGCCGCGCGCGATGCTGGTCTTGCCGGCGCCCAGCGTACCGGACAGGAAAATCACGCCGCCGGACCGGCCGCGCATCCAGTCGGCGATTACCGCGCCGGCACGCTCGGTCGCCGCGGGATCGGCAAGCTCGAGATCGAGCGTCGTCATGGCCGCTGCGGATTGACGATCGCGCGCAGCCCGGCGATGACATCGCTCGGCAACAGGCCGCGCTCACCGCCCGACGCGGCGCGATCGGCGGCCAGCGCATGGATCAGCACGCCGGCCTGCGCGGCGTGCTGCGCATCGAGCCCTTGCCCGCGCAGCGCGACGACGATGCCGGTCAGCGCATCGCCCATGCCGCCCACGGCCATGCCCGGATTTCCGTAAGGACAAATGACAGGACACGGCTGACCGCTGACCAGCGTGCCGGCGCCCTTGAGCACGACGGTGGCGCCGAAACCTTGCTCGATCGCATGCAGCGCCGCCAGGCGATCGGCCTGTATCGCGGCAGTACCGCAGCCGAGCAGGCGCGCGGCCTCGCCCGGATGCGGCGTCAGGATCGCATCGGCCGGCGACACGGGCTCGCTCGCCAGCAGATTGAGCGCGTCGGCATCGATCACCAGCGGCTTGCCGCTGTCGAGCACCGCCGACAACAGCGTCCGCGCCCAGGCGTCCGTACCGAGACCGGGGCCGACCGCGATCGCATCGACCTGGCGCAGCAACGGCCGCAACTGCGCGACGTCGTCGCAATCGCGACACATCAGTTCCGGCTGCGCCGCCGTCATCGCCGCGACATGCTCGCCGCGCGTCGCGACGCTGACCAGGCCGGCGCCGCTGCGCAATGCGGCGCGCGCAGCGATCAGCGCGGCGCCCATCATGCCGCGATTGCCGCCGACGATCAGGACATGGCCGTGGTCGCCTTTGTGCGCGGTCCGCGAGCGCGGCGCGAGCCACGTTCGCAGATCGGCTTCGGCCTGCAGTTGCGCCACCGGCGGCACGTCGTCGTCGGACGCCGCGATGGCGAGGTCGTCGAAATGGCGCGCGCCGCAGATCGCCGGACCATGGCCGGTATACAGGCCCGGTTTCCGGCCGATGAAGCTGACGGTCAGATCGGCATGTACCGCCTCGCCGGATGGCAGCGCGCCGGTGCCGGCGTCGAGGCCGCTCGGCACATCGACCGCCAGCACGCGCGCGCCGTTTTTCCGCGCCAGGCGAATCGCGCGCACCGCGTCGAGCGCCTCATCCGAAAGCGCGCGCGTCAGACCCGTTCCGAACATCGCGTCGACGATCCATTCGCCATGCGGCAGCGACCCGGCGTACGGCTCCACGGCACCACCGTCATCGCGCCACGCATCGCATGCGCGCCGCGCATCACCGCCGCGCGGCATGCCGCCGACCGAAAGCACATGCACCGCATGACCATCCGCTTTCGCCAACCGCGCAATCTCGTAACCGTCGCCGCCGTTGTTGCCCGGGCCGCAGACGACGACGATCGCGTCCGTGCGCCGGCCCTGCCCGGTCATCAGGCGCCAGCACGCGCGCGCGGCGCGTTGCATCAGTTCATAGCCGCTGACGCCGCCGGCAATGGCGCGCCGATCCAGCTCACGGACCTGGGCGGCGGTATGGAGACGGCGACTCGAATCGGGCATCGTCCGAGTATAAATCGGCGACGATGCATCGCCCCGGCATTGCGCGCGAATGGCGGGGCCGATTCAGCGCGCGCGAATCTGCAGCTTGCGCATCAGTGCATCGGTCGACGGATCGAGCGTGACGGCTTGCTGATCGTCGAGGATCCGGTTGGCGAGCTGCTTGCCGAATTCGACGCCCCACTGGTCGAACGCGTTGATTCCCCACAACACGCTTTCGACGAACGTACGGTGCTCGTAGAGCGCGAGCAGCGCGCCGAGATGAAACGCGTCGATGCGCGGCAGCAGCAAGGTGTTGCTCGGCCGGTCGCCGGGAAAGACACGATGCGGAATCGCGGCTTCGAGCGCAGTGCCTTCGAGACCCCTGGCGACGAGTTCTTCGCGCACTTCGACGGCGGTCTTGCCGCGCATCAGCGCCGAGGCCTGCGCGAGGCAGTTCGCGAGCAGCTTGCGATGCATGTCGCGAAACGGATGATCGGCGAACACCGGCAGGATGAAGTCGACCGCATGCACGGCCGGGCCCTGGTGCAACATCTGGAAATACGCATGCTGCGCATTGGTGCCGACATGCCCCCACAGCACCGGCGTCGTACGGTAATCGACCGCGCGACCGTCGCGCGTCACGCCCTTGCCGTTCGATTCCATTTCGAGCTGCTGCGCCCAGGCGCAGAACAGCGCGAGACGCTGCGCGTACGGCGCCAGCACATGACTCGCACAACCCATGAAATTGTTGTTCCAGACCGCGAGCAGCGCGAGCAGAACCGGCAGGTTCTGCTCCAGCGGCGCGCGCCGGAAATGCGTGTCCAGCGCATGGGCACCGCGCAGCAATTCATCGAAGCGGTGCGGGCCGAGCGCGACCATCGCGCTGAGTCCGACCGCACTCCACACCGAATAACGACCGCCGACCCAGTCCCAGAAACCGAACATGTTGTCGGCCGCGATGCCGAACGCTTCGACCGCTTCCCGATGCGTCGAAACCGCGACGAAATGCTTCGATACGGCGCCGATGTCCAGCGACGAGATCAGCCACGCACGGGCATGCAGCGCATTGGCCAGCGTTTCCTGCGTCGCGAACGTCTTGCTGACGACGACGAACAGCGTCGTTTCCGGACGCAATCTCGACAGCACTTCATGCAGTTCGGCGCCGTCGACGTTGGCGACGAAATGCGGCCGCGGCCCGTCGATCGACGGCGCCAGTGCGGTACACAGCAGGCGCGGACCGAGATCGGAACCGCCGATGCCGATGTTGACGATATCGGTGATCCGCTTGCCGGTCGCGCCGCGCCAGTCGCCGTCGCGCACGCGCTCGGCGAACGCGCGCATGCGCTGCCGGACCTGATCGATCTCGTCGCCGACGCGGCGACCCGCATCGCGAAAATCGGCGACGCGCGGCGCGCGCAGCGCCATGTGCAGCGCGGCGCGGTTCTCGGTGTTGTTGACGTGCTCGCCGGAAAACAGCCGGTTGCGCCACTGCTCCAGCCCCTGCTGCCGCGCGAGGCCCTGCAGCAGGCTCATCGTCTGATCGGTGACGCGCTGCTTGGAATAATCTAGATAGAAGCCGACGTCCTCGCAGACGAAACGCCGCTGGCGCGCCGGATCCTGCTCGAACAGATCCATGATCCGCGTGCTCGCCATCTCCGCGGCGTGCACGTTCAATGCCCGCCAGGCCGGGCTGGCAGTCAGCGACTGTGAAATCGGGGCATTCATGAGCCGACAAGACTAACGGCTTGTCGCAAGAACGAAAATACCCGGCGCGAAGCGGCTGTCCGGGCGATTAATGCCAGTGATAATTGAAACTGATGCTCACGCGTTCGGAATCGATGCGGCTGGCCGGGACTTCATGGCGCAGCCAGCTTTCGAACAGGATCACGTGGCCGGCTTTCGCCGGATGGACGATGTGCGGCTGCATCGTTTGTGGCGCGCGCGCCTTGCGCGGCGGTGCCGCCATCAGTCGCGACAGCCGCGGATCTTCGAACTTCAGTCCGCTGGCACCGCGCGGCGTCTGCACATAGTAGGTGCCGCTGACGACGGCCTGCGGATGCAGATGGAAACTGTGCGCGCAGCCCTTCGGCATGATGTTGATCCAGCAGTCGGTCATCTGCAGACGCCCGCCGCGCAGATCCCAGTGCTGCGCGCGCGCGTAATGGCCGACGTGCGCATCGATGCGCTGGCGCAAGATATCGAACGTCGACGAAAAACGATGCAGCCGGTCGAGCGAGCCGTAGCTGGTATAGCCGAGCGGATAATTCGGTGCGGACCATTTGCGGCCGGCGACGTCGTGGTCGCGGATCCGCCGGCACTCGTCGAGCAGTTCGGCATTGAAAGCCCGCAGACCTTCGGCCTGCAGGCGTTCGCTGTAGATCAGCGTGGGAAACCACGCCTGGGTTTTCTTCACCCGATCAGGCGCCGACGGCCTGCACCGGAATCGTGTTGGCGGTACGCAGCACGCGATTCTTTTCGTCGAGGTAGACGAGATGCGGCTTGTAGACGCGTGCCGCCGCGGCGTCCATCGACATGTACGCGCAGATGATCACGCGATCACCGACGCCAGCCTTGTGCGCGGCCGCACCGTTGACGGAGATGATGCCCGATCCGGGTTCGGCGCGAATCGCGTAGGTCGTGAAGCGCTCGCCATTGGTGACGTTGTAGATCTGAATCTGTTCGAACTCGAGAATGTTGGCGAGTTCGAGCAGCTTCGAATCGATCGCACAGGAGCCTTCGTAATCGAGCTCAGCGTGGGTCACACAAGCACGATGCAGCTTGCATTTCAGCATGTGCAGTTGCATGGATAGCCTCTTGGATTTTTAAGCCGTGCGTGGCCCACAAAGACATGCGCGCAGGGCTTCTCAGGTCTGAAAAGGCGGGTGGCCCACTAAGACATACACCCGGTGCTGGCGGCGGGCCGCCAGCGAGGCGCGAAGTTTAGCCGATTTCGTGCATGGATCAAATCGTTCAGACCGACACCGGAATGTTGTCAATCAGCCGCGTATTGCCGAGAAATGCTGCCAAAAGCACGCGAAATTCGCTGTCGGCGACTTCCGCACGCTGCAGGTCGGGCCGACGAACGACGAGATATTGCGGACGAAAGCCGGCTTCGCGGAGTTCGGACAGGCCGCGCTCGCACAGTTGATCGAAATCGCGGTCTCCGGCGCGCAGCCTGACAGCGACGCCGGTCAGCACGCGATGCAGGGCCGAAGCACGTTCGCGTTCGATCGCCGACAGATATTGGTTGCGTGACGACAGCGCCAGACCGTTGGCTTCGCGTTCGGTCGGCACGCCGCGAATGTCGATCGGCAGATGCAGGTCGGCCGCCATCTGCCGGATCACCAGCAGCTGCTGATAGTCCTTCTCGCCGAACAGCGCGATGTCGGGCCGCACGATGTTCAGCAGCAGGTTGACGACCGTCGCGACGCCGTCGAAATGGCCGGGGCGGAACTCGCCTTCGAGGATATGCGCATAGCGCGGCACGCTGATGACCGTGAAGCCTTCGCGGCCGTGCGGATACATCTCGGCGACCGAAGGTGCGAACAGCAGATCGCAACCGGCCTGCTCGAGCTGCGCGGCGTCGGCATCGAGCGTGCGCGGATAACGGTCGAAGTCTTCGTTCAATCCGAACTGCAGCGGATTGACGAACACGCTGGTGACGACGCGACGCGCCTGCATGTGGCCGGCTTCGACCAGACGCAGGTGACCGCGATGCAGATTGCCCATCGTCGGCGTCAGCGCGATCCGCTCGCCGGCCGCGCGCCACGCGGCGACGTGCGCGCGCAGTTCGGTGATCGTATGGACGGTGTTCATCGTGAGCGCGGCTTTGCCGGCCGGCGCGACGCGACGACATCGGCAACGATCGAGGGCCGGTCTGCCGGCGCACGCAGCGCGTCCGGCGATGTCCGCGCCAGCGACTTCGGCGCGGGTTGCGCGGTCGCGAAACCATGCTCGGGCGCCGGATAAACACCGGACTTCACTTCGCCGACATAGTTGCGGATCGCCGATTCGATGTCGGCAGCGCCCGCCATGAAATTCTTCACGAAGCGCGGCGTATGTCCGACCGTCACCATCGGCGAGATGTTGAGGATGTCCTGCAGCACGAGAATCTGGCCGTCGGTCGAAGGACCGGCGCCGATGCCGATCACCGGCACCGGCGAAATTTCGGTGATGCGCCGGCCGAGTTCGGACGGAATGCATTCGAGCACCAGCAGATCGGCACCGGCATCCGCCAGCACCCTGGCGTCGTGCAGCATCGCCTCAGCGGCCGCATCGTCGCGTCCCTGCACCTTGAACGCACCCATCTTGTGAACGAACTGCGGCTGCAGGCCTAGATGCGCGCAGACCGGCACACCGCGCACGGCCAGGTATTCGACGATGCTCGCCTGCTCGCGGCCGCCTTCGAGCTTGACCATCTTCGCACCGCCTTCCTGCATCAGGCGCTGCGACGCGTCGAGCGCGCGCTCCAGCGTCGCGTACGAGAGAAACGGCAGATCGGCGACCAGAAACGCACGCTGCAGATGCGGCGCGACGCAGCGGCTGTGATACGCGATATCGGCGACCGTCACCGGCGTCGTCGTCGTACCGCCCTGGATCACCATGCCGAGCGAATCGCCGACCAGCACGAGGTCGACACCCGCGCGATCCTCCAGCATCGCAAAGCTCGCGTCGTAGCACGTCAGGCAGGCGATCTTCTCGCCCGCAGCGCGCATGCGGCGCAATTCGGCAACATTGACCGGTTTCGCAACGTTCATATCAGGGCTCCCGAAAAACGGCGCGTGTCCGTGCCGTGCACGGGAAAAGCGCGTTCTCGATAGGAAAACACCGGCGGCCCACCAAGACATACGCGCGGCGTTTTTACGGGTCAGTATCGAAAGGGTGGCCCACTAAGGCAGACACCCGCTGGCAGATGCCGGAAAAATCGACATCGGCGAAGTGCGGCGCAGTGTAGCCGTTCCCGGCGTACCGTCAATCCGCGTCCGGCCACGGCTGCAGACCGGCCGTGCCGATCCGCGCCGCGAGCGCGCCGACGAGGCCGACGCCGGGCACCGCAAGCTCCGCGGCGATCTGCGCCCACGGTACCAGGACGAAATTGCGCTCGGCGATGCCGGGGTGCGGCAGGCACAGTTCCGGCGTCTGCAGTTCGATGCCTTCGACGTGCAGCAGATCGAGATCGAGCGTGCGCGGCCCCCAGCGCTGTTCGCGCACGCGGCCGGCGGCACGCTCGATGGCAAGCAAGGCACGCATCAGATCAGGCGGCGGCAATGCGGTGCGCAGGATGCAGACGGCATTGCAGAAATCGGGTTGTTCGCGCGGCCCCATCGGCACGCTGCGGAACAGCGCCGACGTCGCTTCGACTTCGCCGAGCGCAGACAGCTGCGCGAACGCCCAGCGCACCCGCCGGGCCGGCGCTTCGAGATTCGCCCCCAGACCGATGTGGGCGCGAAAGCTCACGCGCTCGGCGATGGCGTCGGCTGCTCGCCCGGACGACGGCGCCCTCGTCCGCCGCGACGACGGCGACGCTTGCGCGGTTCACCGCCGTCACCATCCGCCGCGACCGGCGCCAGCGGCGGCAGACCGTCGCCGGTCTGCGCCTGCGTCCACCAGTCGGCCAGCTCCTGCGATACCTCGTCCGCCTGCGCGCGCAGCAGCAGGAAGTCGTAAGCGGCGCGAAAACGCGGATGCGTCAGCAGACGCTGCGCGCGCCCGCCACGGCGCATGTCGAAGCGCGGCTGCAGCGCCCAGATCTCGCGCATCGGCACCGAGAAGCGCTTCGGGATGAGAATGTATTTCGCGGACTGCGCGAGCACTTCATCGGACGCCTGCGCGATCGCCGCATTGACCTGCGCCACGTCGTTGCCGCCCAACGCCTTCTGCCGCGCGTTGACGGCCGGCCACAACAGCGCCGCGTACAGGAACGCCGGACTGACGGTCTGCTCGCCATTGATGCGGTCCGCCGTATTGGCGAGCGCGGCCTCGATGAAACTCCGCGTCTGCGGCTGCGCGAGCGCGGCATCGGTCTGCGGCAGCAGTTGCGCGAGCAGGCCGTACTCGTTGAGCCCTTGAAGATTGGCGACCGCATCGCGGCATTGCAGCAGCTTGATCACCTCGTCGAACAGACGTGCCGGCGGAATCTCGCGCAGCAGCGGCGCAAGCTTGCGGATCGGCGCGCCGGTGTCTTTCTCGATGCGGAATTTCAGCTTGTTGGCGATGCGCACCGCACGCAGCATCCGCACCGGATCTTCGCGATAGCGCAGTTCGGGATCGCCGATCATCCGCACGACACCGGCCTTGATGTCGTCGAGTCCACCGGCGAAATCGACGATCGAGAAATCGCGGATGTCGTAATACATCGCGTTGACCGTGAAATCGCGGCGAAACGCGTCGGACTCCAGCGTGCCGTACTCGTTGTCCGACAGGATGCGGCCGGTCTCGTCGCGCTCGTGGCTGTCGGTGATCTGGCCGCGGAACGTCGTCACCTCGCTAATCTCGTCACCGAAACGGACATGCGCGATCACGAAGCGCCGGCCGATCAGCCGGCACGAACGGAAGATCCGACGGATTTCCTCCGGCCGCGCATCGGTCGCGATATCGAAATCCTTCGGCTCCATGCCGGCGAGCAGGTCGCGCACGCCGCCGCCGACCACATACGCCTGGAAGCCGGCGTCCTTGAGGCCGTACAGCACCTTGAGCGTACCGCTCGGAAACTGGGAACGCGAAATCGGATGTTCGGCGCGCGGCACCCGTCTGGTCGCGGGAATTTTCTTGTTGCGCGGAAACAGAGTCTTGAGCCAATTCATGGGCCGCGTATAATACGCGGCCTCTTGCGCCACCAAAAGCGCGGGTGCGTTCAGCTCCTATCGTCTAGAGGCCTAGGACGGAGCCCTCTCAAGGCTTAAACCCGGGTTCGAATCCCGGTAGGAGCGCCAATCACCGATGCACCGTGCTGCCGGTCGGCCGATGCATGCGGACAGCCCGCGCGATGCGGGCTTTTTCGTGCGCGCCGGTCGCGGCGCCCGGCTCGCGCTACGGCGGCGATGCCTCGGCGATCCACGCCTGCGTTTCGTCCCACAATCGCGACGCCGCCTGCGCGTCGAGCGCATCGCCACTGGCAAACGCCGGCGCGCAATTCCGGAAGTACTGCCCGCCCGCCAGCTGCGCCGCCGTCGCGCAACGAATCTGCGTCTGCGCGCCTTCGTCCGGCGTCAGCAGGAAGAAGCGTTCGACCGGCGCGAACAAATCGCGGATCGCCGCAAGTCGCGGGTTGCCGGCGAGCCCTTTCGCGGCGATGTTGCTGAACACCGCACCGGGATGCAGGCAGTACGCCTGCAAGCCGGCGGCCGCGTGACGACGCTGCAGTTCGAAACTGGCATGCACGAGCGCCAGCTTCGACGTGCCGTATGCCACCCAGGAGTTGTACGGCGTGATCGGCGCGAACAGGAACGCGTTGCGGCCGCGCGCATGCAGCATCGACACGACATTGACGACGCGCGCATCTTTCGTCTGTACCGCGCCTTGCAACAGCAGCGGCAACAGCGCGTGCGTGAGCTGCATCGTGCCGAGATAGTTCGTGCGCCAATGAATCTCGATCCCGTCGACGAGCCGCGGCTCGCGCCACTGCGACAGCAGATCGAGATGGATGCCGGCGTTGTTGACCAGCACGTCGAGGCGACCGTGGCGCTCCGCATATGCGCCGGCGAAGCGCGACACCGACTTCGCGTCGGCGAGATCGAGCACGTCGACGTCGATGCTGCCGCTGCCGGCCGACAGCGATGCACGCAGTGCCTGAGCCAGCGACGCCGGATCGCTGCGCGTGGTGACGGTGACGTCGGCGCCCCATGACGCCAGCGTGCGTGCCGTTGCGAAACCGATCGAGCCGGGCGCTGCGCCGGTCACGATCATGCGACGACCTTGCAGATCGACGGGCTGCGCATACGGCGCGCGAACGACCAGGTTTCGGAGCCAGCGCACGGTCAGCCGCCGAAGTCGATGGTCTGGACGACCGGCTCGCGGCCGTCCCATGCGCGCGATGCCCGCACGCCGGCGGTGAAGCCTTCGAGCACGGCCGGCGACGCCTCGATCAGTTCCAGCAGCAACCCCGGTTCCTGTGGCGCCTCCAGGTAAGCGACGCGCACGACGCCGTTGCTGGCGGTAAACACCGCATGCAGACCCCGCGCCTGCGCGGCCGCGACATCGGCGTCGAGTTCATGCGAATGCCGCGCAATGTGATGCATGCCGATCAGCGCACGGCCGTCGCGATTCCGGTACGGCGACGGCGTGTCGCTGACGACCTGGATCAATTCGATCTGCAGCTCGTCCTGATACGACAGGCCGACATGCATCCGCACCGTCGTCGCGACACCGCGGCAGTGCCCTTGCATCACGGTGTTGCGATAGACGGTCCACGGGCCGATGCCGACGAACCGCGCCCAGTGCGCGATGCTGGCGTCGAGATCGTCGACGACGTACGCGACCTGCTTGATCGGATCGGATCGTTCGTGCATGGCGGCCTGCCGATGGGAGTACGCGCGCATCATCGCGGTCCGCGGCGGCGCGGGCCTCGTCCATCGGCACGAGTCCCGGCGGATGCCTCAGGCGGCAGCCCTGGCGGGCGTTCCGCCGAGCGCCTTTTCGAGATCGGCGAGCAGTGCGACCAGCTCGCCGGACATCAGCGCGAATTCGGCGTCGAATTGTTCGTCCGGACTCTCGGTCGCCGCATCTTCGCGCGCCTTCTCGATATCTTCGAAGCGCAGCTTCTTGACCTCGAACTTGTCGGTCAGCACGAAGCTCGCGCGGTTGTTCCAGCGCAAGCCGAGCCGTGTCGCCAGCTTGCCTTCGGCGATGTGCTTGCGCACTTCCGCGCCTTCCAGCGAATGACGCAGATAACGCACCGTCGGCTTGCTCTGATCGTTGCCGCGCAACTCGCATTCCTGGTCGAGCTCGAACGTGCCGGGCGCATGACCGCCGGCGAGCCAGGCCGTCATCGCGGTCGCCGGCGACTGCGCGAGCTCCGGCAGTTCGAGGCTCAGACCTTCGATCTCGTCACGCAGCACTTCGAGCAATTCCTCGGCGCGCGACGGCGACGCCGCATCGACGACGATCCAGCCGCTGACAGGATCGATCCACGCGCGTGTCGAGCGGCGCTTCGCGAACGCGCGCGGCATCAGTTCGGCCGTGACCTGATCCTTGAGATCGCGCAACTGCTTGCGACCGGGCTTGAATCCCTGGCGCTGTTCGAGTTCTTCGGCACGTTCGTCGACCGTCTGCTTGACGACCGACGACGGCAGCAGCTTCTGTTCCACGCCGAGCGCGATCAGCATCTGCCGCCCTTGCGCGTAGACCAGCTGCGCGCCGTGGTTGCCGGGTCCGACCCAGCCACGGCTCTGCGGATTGAGGCCGATGCACGGATGCAGCGGATGACGGGCGAGACGCTCTTCGAACGCGCCCGGCGCGAGCGTCCACTCGCCTGCCAGACGATAGGTCTGCAGATTCTTGAACCACATGTATGGATTAAACCGATTGTCGCAGCCGGCAACGGCTGCCGATGGAAAGACGTCGCGGCAAGTGTAGCAAGTCGCCCGCGCATCGAGCGCACATCGCCGGCCCGGCGCACCCAGCCGCCATCCGATGATCGGCGCGCGCCGCCCGAACAGTGGCCTCACACTGGCGCGGTGCCATCGCGCATGCTTCATGGTGAATCCGTCGACAGGGAAATCGCCGTGAACATCCTCGTTCTTGCCGGCCGCCACGAGACCGCGCTGTTCGTGCTGGCAGGCATCATCGTCACCGCGCTGGCCGCCTACTTCGTGACCGTCCTGCGCACGCTGCGACGCCGCGAGGAGCACAGCCGCCGCGAGCAGGCCGAACGGGCACGCACGCTGAGCCTGCACGACTCCGAAACCATGTTGCGCAACCGGCCGTCGTTCCAGCAGGAAGCGGTGAATTTCATCCAGCGCTGCTCGCGCAACCGCACGCGCTTCGATCTGTTCTACGGCACGCTGCGCGTCGAAGGCGACGACACGCATGCGATGAAAGTGGTCGCCGGCCGGCTGCAGCAGCTGGCGCGGCCGCAGGATTTTCTTGCCCGCTATGGGCGTTTCGAATTCGCGCTGCTGCGTATGCGCGAGCCGATGGAAGACGCGCCGTCGCTACTGCGCGATCAATTGCTGGCGGCCTGCACGCTGCCGATGGAGATCGACGGACAGCGCATCCAGCCGCAGGCGCACGTCGGCTGCGGCACGTTTCCGGACGACGGCCAGAGCCCGCGGCAGTTGCTGATGGCCGCCGCGCGCACGGC
>DASSVA010000463.1:0-5116 GCA_035706385.1 Solimonas sp.
CCGATAGCGACGACGGCACGGGAGGCTGCGCGTCCGAGCGATCACGCCTCATCGTCGCAAGCGCAGTCCCGCTGCGCCCCTCACCCCACCCCACTCCCCGCACGCGGGGAGAAGGAGATGCGGGCAAAGGCTGCGCCGGAAAATAGCACTCGCTGCACAATTCCCTCTCCCCGTTGACGGGGAGAGGGCAAGGGTGAGGGGCGTCCCGGGTGAGCACGAACCTTCGCGGCTTCAGTGGCCGTGAGCGATCAAGGCTGGCACAGCGGCGCGTCCGGCATGCCGAATTCGACTGGCATCAGGCGGGCGCTGGCGAGGCGCGATTGCATCTGCAGCGCGCAGCCGGGGAAGTCGCTGATCACGCCGTCGATGTTCAGTTGCATCAGGCGCAGCATGTCGGCGCGGCGGTTGACCGTCCACGGCACGATCGGGTGGCCGCCGGCATGCGCGCGGCGCACGTACGCGACATCGACCTCGGCGAGCTTGCGCGACGGCGCGACGATTTCGTGGCCGTTGCGGATCGCGTGGTCGAGCGCGGCTTCGGCACCGGGCTTCGTCGCGGTCAGGTAGACGGTGCGGATCGACGGGTCGAGCTGCTTGACGCGGTCGATGCCGGCGGCGCTGAACGACTGGACGATGATGCGGTCGCGGATGCCGCTCGCCTGGATCAGCGGCACCAGCGCATTGGCTTCGCGCGCCGGCACGAGATCGTCGCGCAGTTCGATCGTGATCGTCGGCCGGTAGCGTCCGCGAAACGCGGCGACGTAAGCGAACAGCTCTTTCGCGCTCGGCACGGTGATGCCGAGGCCGCGCGCCGGATGCGGCAGCGTCGAGTCCGGCAGCGTCGCGCCCTGCCCCGGCGTGAACCACCAGCCGGCGTCGCAGCGCTGCAGTTGCGCCCAGCGGTAGTCCGTCACGCGGCCGCGACAGTTCGTGGTCCGCGCCAGCGACTGGTCGTGCAGCAGCACCAGCGCGCCGTCGGCGGTCAGCCACGCGCCGGTCTCGAAGTTGTCGACGCCGAGCCGCGCGGCGTTGCGGAACGCGACCATCGTGTTCTCCGGCGCGTACGCGGCGCCGCCGCGATTCGCGGACACGTAGATGCCCGGCGAGACCGGCGGCTGCGGACGCGCGATGACCGGATCGGCGAATGCCGTCGGCTGCCACGCTGCGACGAGGCCGGCGGCGATGACGAAACTCGCGATGAAGGAGGGGCGTTTCACGTTGCGGGCTCCCGTTCTTGCGTGTGCGTTCACGGCGTGCCGTCCTGCGCCGCCTCGTTGATCAGTTGCGCGTCTTCGTCGAGCAGGAAGCCTTTGTCGACCGCATCCTGCGCCGCGTCGCCGACCGCCGCGACATAGGCCGCATGATCGGCATACATTGTCTGCAGCGTCGCAGCGTCGAGCAGCGTGGTCCTGCCGACGAGGAAGCAGATGCCGCCGTCGTCCTGCGTGCTGCTGTTCTCGCCGGACAGCACGGCGGTCGGCACGTCGACGTACGGCGTGCGGATGCCGCCGAGCGCATTGCCGAACGCGTCGCGCGCGATGCCGTCGCCGGCGTCGTTGAGCCGTATGCGCGGCGCTTTCGGCGGCGCGATGCCGTCGACCAGCCAAGTGTTGAGCGCGCGGATCGCGGCGTTGCCGACCATGTGGTGCTGCGGCGCGCTGTTGATCGGTTCCGGACAGGTGCCGATCGGGCCGGGATGCGCGGTTTCGTACGGCGTCGCCACCGCCACGTCATCGCCTTCGTCCTTGAAACCGTCGCCGGTCAGATAAGTATCGGCGTGCGCCGCGCCCGGTACTTCCCAGAGACGGAACCAGCGGCTGTCGTCCTGCCGGCTCGAATACGCGCCGAGCACGAACAGATCGGTTTCGGTCTGCATGTCGAGCACGGGCCTCGCGAGATCGCTGCGGAAGCGCACGACGTCCGGCGTCGTGATGTCCTGTTGCGGCGCCTGCGACAGCGGCGCCGACGCGCCGCCGAACGCCGGCGTGAAGCCGAGGCGGCTGTGCACGAAATAACCGTCGAACAGATCGGTGCGCGTGCCGAACGCGTCGATGAACGTCGTCAGCCGCGCCGCCGACTGCGATTCGCCGGCCGCGATCACGCGCTGCGGCTGCAGATCGCCGAGCGGCGCGACGCCCTGCGGATGACGAACCGCCTGCGCGGCCTGCGCATAGATGTCGTATGAAAAGCTGTCGCCCGGATGCGAAAGACTCGCGTAGCGCAAGGGATTGATCAGTTTCAGTGGTAGCGCGACCGGCAGCGGCGACGCCGCCGGGATGCCACCTTCGACGCCGATCTGCTGCGCGGAAATGCCGACCCACGCATAGCCGCCGCGCGCCAGCTCGTTGTGCAGCACGATCCATTCGGTCGCGGTATCGACGCCGCCGCTGACGTTCATCCATTCGACGATGACCGTGCCGTTGAAGCGCGCCGGATCGATCGGCCGATAGACCAGCATCCGCGTCTTGTAGCGCGCGCTGCCGGCTTTCGACACCGACCAGTTGCCGTCGGGATCGAGCGGCGCATCGTTGACGTACGAGTTCGCGTCGCCGGAGAAGAAATATTCGTGACGCTCGTAGCCGACGTCGGCGAGCGGAAACGTCGTGCCGGCGACGAACGGAATGTCGAGACCCGGTACGTTCTCGACGACCGGATTCGGATAGGCGATCGTCTCGCCGGACGCGGCGGACGAATCAGTCGTGCCGTCGACCGACGCGCTGCTGCCGCAGGCGGCGAACAGCGGCATCGCGAGCGCGCACGACAGCAGCAGCGCGGACCTGTTCATGCGTTTCTCCCCGTTTGCTGGCACCGCTATGACTGCGATGTCCGTTAACGCCTCGCCGGGCGCAACGCATTCTGGCCCCGCCGACCGGAAAAACCAATGCCGCTACCGAACAGCCTGGAATCGTCATTGCGAGGAAGCCGAAGGCAGACGAAGCAATCCGGTGCGCAACCCGATCCGGTGGTGCACTGGATCTTCGTCGCTACGCGCCTCGCCATGACGGCTGTGATTCCTAATCGTCGCTGATCTCGATCGTCGGAAACGCGGCGCCCGCTGCGCCATAGGCGATCTGCGCGCTCGCGCGGCGCGCGATCTCGCGATAGCGCTGCGCGATGTCCGAATCCGGCGCGGCGACGACGGTCGGCCGGCCGTCGTCCATCTGCCGGCGGATCGCGGTCTGCAGCGGCAGCTGGCCGAGCAGTTCGACACCATACTGCGCGGCCATCCGCGCGCCGCCGCCTTCGCCGAAGATGTAGTCGCGATGGTCGCCGCAGTCGTACCAGGCCATGTTCTCGACGATGCCGAGCACCGGCACGTCGACGCGACGGAACATCTGCAAGCCCTTCCTCGCATCGAGCAGCGCGATTTCCTGCGGCGTCGTCACGATCACCGCGCCGCTGACCGGCATCCGCTGCGACAGCGTCAGCTGGATGTCGCCGGTGCCGGGCGGCAGATCGACGACCAGATATTCGACGTCGTCCCACTGCGTCTCGTTGAGCAGCTGGCCGAGCGCCTGCGTGACCATCGGCCCGCGCCAGATCATCGGCTGGTCGTCGTCGACGAGAAAGCCGATCGACATCAGCTGCACGCCGTGCGCGACGACCGGGTTCATCCGCTTGCCGTCCGGCGAGGTCGGCCGCGAGCCGTGCACGCCGAACATGCGCGGCTGGCTCGGACCGTAGATGTCGGCGTCGAGCACGCCGACGCGCGCGCCTTCGGCGGCGAGCGCGAGCGCGAGATTGGCGGCGACCGTCGATTTGCCGACACCACCCTTGCCGCTCGCGACCGCGATGATGTTGCGGATGCCCGGCAGCGGCTGCAGGTTTTTGCGCGCGGCGTGGCTTGCGATGCGCGAGCCGATCGACAGCTCGGCGACGAGACCGAGTTTCTCGTTGATCCGCGCGCCGAGTTCCTGCGCGAGCGCATCGCGGATGCCGGCCGACGGAAACCCGAGTTCGACGACGACGCGCGCCGCGTCGCCGGCGATCTCGGCGGACGCGATCGCGCCGGCGGCGACGAGGCCGCGGCCGATCAGCGGATGGACGTATGCATCGAGGACGGACAGCAGGTTTTCGCGTGAAACGGACATCGCCAAACATCCGGAAAACGGGGGCGCGCAGTCTACACCCGCGTGCTGCGCGCCCGGGAAATCCCGGCCGACTGGTGGGCTGCCGGACGTTCGCGCCGCAGGTCCGCCCGGGAACGGGCCTCGTACGCGCAGCGAACGACCGGCGCCCTCAGAACAGGTCGACCGTCCCCGCTTCCATCGACACCTGCGCGACCGGCCGGTGCACCGGCGCGCGCCAGTCGGATGACGGCGCGTCATCGCGCGCTGGCGCCTCGTGTTCAGAGACCGGCCGCTCGCCGTCGAGTTCCGAGCCGATCGCCTCGACACGCTTGGCGTGCGCCTGCGCGACGCCGAGCGCCTGCGTCGAGATGTCCTCGAACTGCAGGCAGCGCACCGCGCGGCCGACCGCCTCGCTGATCTGCGCGCGCGCATCGGCGACCGTGCGCAAGCCTTGCGTGAGGCCGTCGTTGATCGCCGCGACCTGGCCGAGCAGGCGGTTGACCTCGTCCTGCGCGCCGCTGCTGACGCTGCTGTCGCGCGTCGCCATGTCGCCGACCGTGTCGCGGACCTTGGCGATCGCGTCCTTCGACACCGACACCAGCTTGCGGATCTGTTCGTTGAAGCTCGTCGAGCGTTCCGACAGCGAACGCACTTCCTCGGCGACGACCGCGAAGCCGCGACCGGCCTCGCCGGCGCGCACCGCTTCGATCGCCGCGTTCAGCGCGAGCAGGTTGGTCTGGTCGGCGATCGTCTTGACGTCGCCGAGCAGTTCGAAGATCGCGTCGAGATGCTTGACCATCTCGTCGATCTGGCCGACGGTCGTGACGCTCTGGCGGCTGACCTGGCCGAGCGCGTCGGCGAGCCCGCTCATCAGGCCGACCGCGGTTTCGGCGAAGTGCCGCACGTCGGTGCCGGCGGACTTGCCGTCGTTCTGCGCGAGGATGCCGGCGACCGCCTGTTCCTGGATCCGCGACTGGCGATCCATTTCCGCGAACGCCGTGCCGAGCTGGCGCACCGCGTCGTTGATCAGGCCGCGCACGCGTTCG
>DASSVA010000464.1:0-6666 GCA_035706385.1 Solimonas sp.
GCGTGGCTCGCCGTCCGCAAATGGCTGGTGATCGGCGTGATCGGCGTCAGTGCCGGCGAAATCTCGCTGCCGAATCTGTGGGCGCACGCGCAGACGCTCGGCACCCAGCTCGCGCAGACGCCGTGGCCGGTACAAGGCTTCGCGCCGATGAGCCTGCACGCGATCCCGGCGACGCTGATCGCCAACACCTTGCTGGCGGCCGCGATCTGGTTCGCCGTGCGCGGCCTGCAGTTGTGGGCGCGCGCCACCGTCAAGCACCATGAAGAGGAATTCGCGGCGCTGATCGAACGCGACGAACGCCAGCGCGGCATCTGAGCGCGCGTGCGGCCGCGCGGCGGCGTCTATCATGGGCGCCCTTGCCGAAGTACCGCGATGAAACCTGCGCCGCCGTCCCGCTTCCACGCCAATGTTCGCGCCAGTGCCGCGCGCGCGATCAGCCGCGTGCTGCGCGGCAGCAGCCTCGACGATGCGCTGTTGCCGGTCACGCGTTTCCGCCTGCCGGCCGACGCGGCGATGGCGCGCCTGCTCGCGTACGGCGTGCTGCGCGAGCTGTCGCTGCTGCAGGCGCTGAGCGCACGGATGATGGACAAGCCGCTCGCCGCGGACGACGAGCTCCACAGCCTGCTGCTGGTCGGCCTCTACCAGTTGCGCAATCTGGCGACGCCGCCGCACGCCGCGATCAACGAGACCGTCGCCGCCGCCGACGTGATGAAACGGCCGCAGGCGCAGGGCTTCATCAATGCCGTGCTGCGCCGTTACACGCGCGAGCACGCCGAACTCGAAGCCGGCCTGTCCGACGATCCGGCGATCCGCCATTCGCATCCGGTGTGGCTGGTCGAGCGGATCCGCGCCGACTGGCCCGAGCAGTGGCCGGCGATCCTCGCCGCGAACAATGCGCAGGGTCCGCTGACGCTGCGCGTCAACCGCCGGCGGTTGACGCGCGACGCCTATCTGCAGCGGCTCGCCGAAATGAGCATCGCGGCGCAGGCCGTCGCCGACACGCCGGACACAGTGCTGCTGGCCGAGCCGCGCGCGGTCGAGAAAATCCCCGGTTTCAACGGCGGACAGGTGTCGGTGCAGGACGCCTCCGCGCAGCTCGCCGCCGAGCTGCTCGATCTGCAGGCCGGCCAGCGCGTGCTCGACCTCTGCGCGGCGCCGGGCGGCAAGACCGCGCATATCCTCGAACGCGCCGACGTCACGCTGACGGCGGTCGATCGCGATCCGCAGCGGCTGATCCGCGTCGACGAGAACCTGCGGCGGCTGCGTCTCGACGCACGGCTGGTCGCCGGCGACGGCGGCGAACCGGCGCGCTGGTGGGACGGCAAACCGTTCCATCGCATCCTGCTCGACGCGCCGTGTTCGGGAACCGGCGTCATCCGCCGCCACCCGGACATCAAGTGGCTGCGCCGCGCCAGCGATATCGACGGCCTGCAGAACCAGCAGCTGCGTCTGTTGAAAAGCGCGTGGCGCCTGCTCAAGCCCGGCGGCCGCCTGCTGTACGCGACCTGTTCGATCCTGCGCGCCGAAGGCGACGACACCGTGCAGCGTTTCATCGGCATGCACGACAACGCCGAATGCCTGCCGATCGACACGGCCTGGGGCGAAGCGACGGCGTGCGGCCGGCGCATCGCGCCGGGCGCGGCGCACGACGGCTTTTATTACGCCATCTTGCGCAAGACCGGTGACGACCGGCCATGAGAACCTGTTCTCAAAGCGTCGCGAGCGACGGCAGTTCGGGGCCGCCCGGAGCGCAGGAAGCGCAGTGTATGTCGCAATACATGAGCATTCCGGCGAATCGGCAGGAAGCCGATTCGGACCTCGGCGCAGCCGAGGCCTGAAGGGCGAGGCACAGGACGTGCCGAGTCAGCACCGGACGGCCCCGAAATGCCGAGCACAGCAGCTTTGAGAACGGGTTATAAAAAAACCTCGCCGAAGCGAGGTCATGGTCCAGCTTTGGGAAACGGTGCGGTCGCCGCCTCCCCCGAAGCGACGACCGACCGCCGGACTCCCCAATACAACGAGAAGTGCACCCCCGACGGCGCGAACCTGGCTGGCTCAGCGCTGACTGCGACCGACTATAGGTCGCTGTCGCCAAATGGCGACATAGTAAAAATGGCTCCATCAGGAACTTCCTACAAAACCCCCAAATTTCCCCGCGCACGACGCCGAAACCCAGGCCGGGCGCGCGTCTTGCGACGCAGCATCCAACGAGCGTAAGGTGCGCGGCCCATGAAAATCGTCATTCTCGGCGCGGGCCAGGTGGGCTCCACGCTGGCGGAGAACCTCACCAACGAGCGCAATGACGTGACCGTCGTCGACATCGACGCGGCCGCGCTCAACGACCTGCAGGAGCGGCTCGACCTGCGCACGGTCAAGGGACACGCCTCGTATCCGATGGTGCTGCGCGAAGCCGGCGCCGACGATGCCGACATGATCATCGCCGTCACCGACAGCGACGAAACCAACATGCTGGCGTGCAAGATCGCCGACACGCTGTTCAAGACGCCGACCAAGATCGCCCGCATCCGCGCGACCGAGTACCTGCGCGAGGACAAGCTGTTCGGCGCCGAGGCGCTGCCGGTCGACATGCACATCTCGCCCGAGCAGCTGGTCACCGACCAGATCAAGCGGCTGATCGAATATCCCGGTGCGCTGCAGGTCGTCGATTTCGCCGACGGCAAGGTGCAGCTGGTCGGCGTGCGCGCGTATTACGGCGGGCCGCTGGTCTCGCGCCAGCTCAAGGAACTGCCGCAGCATCTGCCCGGCGTCGAGGCGCGCGTCGCGGCGATCTACCGGCGCGGCCGGCCGATCATTCCGGAAGGCGACACGACGATCGAAGCCGACGACGAGGTGTTCTTCGTCTCGGCCGCGCATCATGCGCCGAAGATCATCGCCGAACTGCGCCGTCTCGACCGGCCGGTGCGCCGCGTGATGCTCGCCGGCGGCGGCAACATCGGCTATCGGCTCGCCAAGGCGCTCGAAGACAGCCGCATCCAGGTCAAGCTGATCGAACGTTCGCGCGATCGCGCGCGTTTTCTCTCCGAGCACCTGCGCAACGCCGTGGTGCTGACCGGCGACGGCGCCAACGAGGCGCTGCTGCGCGAGGAGAACATCGAGGACATCGACGTCTTCTGCGCGATCACCAACGACGACGAAGCCAACATCCTGTCGGCGATGCTCGCCAAGCGGCTCGGCGCGCGCAAGGCGCTGTGCCTGATCAACCGGCTGTCGTACGTCGAACTGGTCGAAGGCGGCAGCATCGACGTGGCGATCTCGCCGCAGCAGTCGACGGTGTCGGCGCTGCTGTCGCGCGTGCGGCGCGGCGACGTCGCACGCGTGCATTCGCTGCGGCGCGGCGCGGCCGAAGCGATCGAGGCCGTTGCGCACGGCGACCGCCACAACTCGAAGGTCGTCGGCCGCCGCCTCGAAGAGATCAAGCTGCCGGCCGGCACCACGATCGGCGCGGTGGTGCGCGGCGACGAGGTCATCATCGCGCATCACGACACCGTGATCGAGGCCGAGGATCACGTGATCCTGTTCATCGTCGACAAGAAGAAAGTCGGCGACGTCGAAAAACTGTTCCAGGTCGGCTTTTCGCTGTTGTAGATGCGCTTCGAGCTGACCCACAGCGGATCGTCGCCACCGCCGCCGCGCCGCCGCTTCGCCGCCGTGCAGCGCATCACCGGCATCCTGCTGATGCTGTTCTCGGCGACGATGCTGCCGCCGATCCTCGTCGACCTCTGGTACGGCGGCGACACGATGCTGGCGTTCCTCGAAAGCATGGGCCTGTCGCTGTCGGTCGGCGCGCTGGTCTGGTGGCCGGTGCGCGCGCATCGCAGCGATCTGAAAGTGCGCGACGGCTTTCTCGTCGTCGTGCTGTTCTGGGCGGTGCTGTCGGCGTTCGGCGCCGTGCCGCTGCTGGCGACGCACGTCGGCTGGCACAGTTACACCGATGCGCTGTTCGAGGCGGTGTCCGGCCTGACCACGACCGGCGCGACGACGATCGCCGCCGGTCTCGACGACATGCCGCGCGCGATCCTGTTCTATCGCGCGCAGCTGCACTGGCTCGGCGGCATGGGCATCATCGTGCTCGCGGTCGCCGTGCTGCCGATGCTCGGCGTCGGCGGCATGCAGCTGTACAAGGCCGAGACGCCGGGGCCGATGAAGGACAACAAGCTGACGCCGCGCATCATGCACAGCGCGCGCGCGCTGTGGGCGGTGTACGTGATCCTGACACTGGCCTGCGGCCTGACTTACTACCTGCTCGGCATGTCGGGTTTCGACGCGATCTGCCATGCGATGTCGACGCTGTCGACCGGCGGCTTTTCCACGCACGATGCCAGCATCGGCTACTACCACAGTCTCGGCATCGAAATCGCGGCGATGGTGTTCATGCTGATCGGCGCATCGAACTTCGCGCTGCACTACCTTGCGTGGTCCAGCCGTTCGCTCGGCCTCTACTGGCGCAATACGGAATTCCGCGCGTTTCTGACGATCTATGCACTGATCGGCACGACGGTCTGCGCAACCCTGTATTTCGGCGCCAGTTATCCGGATCTGGCGAGCTCCGTCCGCCTCGGGTTTTTCACCGTCGTCGCCTTCGGCACCAGTACCGGATTCTCGATCGCCAATCCGAGCGGCTGGCCGCTGTTTGCGCCCCTGCTGGTCGTGCTGATCACCTTCTTCGGCGGCTGTGCCGGCGGGACCGGCGGCGGCGTCAAGGTCATCCGCCTGGTGCTGTTCATCAAACAGGCCGGCCGCGAAATACGCCACTTGATTCACCCGAACGCCGAGGTGCCGATCAAGGTCGAGAACAAGATCGTCCCCGATGCCGTGGTCTACGCGATCGGCGGCTTCTTTTCGGTTTATATCGGCGCGACCATCCTGCTGACCTGCATCATGATCGGCACCGGCCTCGACGCGCTGACGGCGCTGTCGGCGGTCGCAGGCGCCATCAACAACACCGGCCCCGGTCTGAACAGCGTGGTCGCCAACGTCGCCAGCGTCACCGCGTTCGGCAAATGGGTGCTGATCGTCGCGATGCTGATCGGCCGCCTCGAAGTCTTCACGCTGCTGGTGCTGTTCACGCCGGCGTTCTGGCGGCGCTGAGACGCGTGAGGCGTGAGGCGTGAGGCGTGAGGCGTGAGGCGTGAGGCGTGAGGCGAAAACGGTAACGGGCTGAACGCCCGCACGCTATGCTTGACACCTCACCCCTGACGCCTCACGCCTCACGATGTCGGTCTTCACCAAAGTCAGCCACACGCAGCTGCGCAAGTTCCTGAAGCAGTATCCGGTCGGTGCGCTGATCGGCTTCCAGGGCATCGGCGAGGGCGTCGAGAACACCAATTATTTCGTCGACACCGAGGACGGCCGCTGGGTGCTGACGCTGTTCGAGCGTCTCAATTACGCCGACCTGCCGTTCTTCCTCGGCCTGATGGATCACCTCGCGTCGCGCGGTTTCGCCAGCGCGATGCCGGCGCGCACGCACGACGGCCGCAATCTCGTCACGCTCAACGGCAAGCCGGCGGCGCTGACGCGGCGGCTGACCGGCCAGAGCGTGCTGTTCGCCAATCTCGAACAGTGCCGCCAGGTCGGCCGCGCACTCGGCGAGCTGCACGTCGCCGGTCAGTCGTACGCCGGCCATTGCGACAACTCGCGCGGCGCCTTGTGGCGCGAGCAGACCGGCCGTCTGCTCGCACGCAAGACGCGCGACACGGCGATCCGCAGGCTGATCGACGACGAGCTCGCGCAGCAGATGTCGATCGATCTCGGCAGCCTGCCGCAGGGCGTGATCCACGCCGACCTGTTCCGCGACAACGTGCTGTTCGTCGAAGACCGCCTGACCGGCGTCATCGACTTCTACTACGCCTGCAACGATGCGCTGCTCTACGACCTCGCCGTCACCGTCAACGACTGGTGCTTCGAGGCCGACGGCACGCTCAATCCGGCGCGCTGGAACGCGATGGTCACCGCGTACCGCTCGCGCCGTGAACTGAGCGACAGCGAGCACGCGGCCTGGCCGCTGGTGCTGCGTGCGGCGGCGCTGCGCTTCTGGCTGTCGCGGCTGTACGACTGGACGTTCCCGCGCGAAGGCGACGTCGTGCACATCAAGGACCCGGAGCAGTACCGGCGCATCCTCGCGTATCACCGCGAACACGCGCCGCCGCCGTTGTAGTTTGGTCGCGTGCGTGCCGATCCGTCTGCGCGGCTGGATTGCTTCGCCGCGTTGCGGCTCGCAATGACGGGGGTTTCAGATCCTGACGGAGGCGCGCGCCTGCACGTCTACTGCGTCTGCGCGTCGATCGCCTCGTCCATCTTCTGCTTGGCCTGGTCGTTGGCGTCGAGCGCGGCGTCGACCTTGTCGCCGATCGCGTTGCCGGCGTAGCCGATCGCCTCGGTGTTGCGGATGCCCTGCGTCTCGTCGCGGCCCTGCTGCTGTTTGTCGACGTGTTCCGGCCGGTCCTTCGGCTGGCAGGCGGTCAGCAGCAGTGCGCTCACCGCTGCGGCACAGATGATCGATGTCTTCATGGAGGTTCCTCCGTGTGCGTCGTTCCGTGATTGTAGGAGTAACTGTCTTTACCCCACGGCGGGCATTTTCCATTCGGTGTTGTCGCGGACCATGGCATTGAGGCGGACCAGCAAGACCCGCATGCAGGCAGTGATGGC
>DASSVA010000465.1:0-7208 GCA_035706385.1 Solimonas sp.
GGCCGGTAAACCTGGCCCCCACAGCCGCACCGGATCGCCGACCGCGGCATCCGGCACCTTGCGCAGATCGACCGTCAGCATGTCCATCGACACGCGGCCGGCGAGCGGCACGCGCTGGCCGCCGACGATCACCGGCGTGCCGTTGGCGAACGCGCGATGGATGCCGTCGGCGTAGCCGACCGCGACCACGCCGATCGGCATCCGTTCGGGACAGACGTAGATACCGCCGTAGCCGACCCGTTCGCCGGCGGCGTATTCGCGGACCGAGATCAGGCGGCTGTCGAGCGCCATCGCCGGCCGCAGACCGAGGCTCGCCGCGTCGCGCGACGGCAGCGGCGAGCTGCCGTAGATCGCCAGACCGGGGCGCACCCAGTCGCGGCGCGCGGCCGGCCACGCCAGGATGCCGGCGGAATTGGCGACCGAACGCGGACCGGCGATGCCTTGCAGCGCGGCGTCGAAGCGCGCCATCTGCCGCGTCGTGAAATCGTTGTCGGGCTCGTCGGCGCACGCCAGATGCGTCATCCAGCCTTCGAGTTTCCAGTTCGGGTGACGGCGCAGCACCTCGACCAGATGCGGCACGTCGTCGAGCGGAAAGCCGAGCCGGTGCATGCCGCTGTCGAGCTTGCACCACAGCGACAGTTGCGCGCTGTCCGGCAGCGCTTCGAGCAGCGCGAGCTGCCAGTGATCGTGGACGACGATCTGCAGACGCTCGTAGACCGCCTGCGCGGCCTCCTCGCCGGAGATCACGCCTTCGAGCAGCGCGATCGGCGCGACGACGTGCGCGTGCCGCAACTGCATCGCCTCTTCCAGACACGCGACGGCGAGCGCGTCGACGCCGGCCGCTTCCAGCGCACGCGCGACCGGCACGGCGCCGTGACCGTAAGCGTCCGCCTTGACCGCCGCCATCACGCGCGAACGCGGCGCAAGGCCGCGCACCACGCGCAGATTGTGCTGGATGCAGTCGAGATCGACCGTGGCGGTGACGCGCGGAATCATGCGTCCGGATCGTAGTCCGCGTACCCGGCGTAATCCTGGGCGAGATTGTCGAAGCGCGTGTACTCGCCGAGAAACGCCGTCTTCACGACACCGAGCGGACCGTTACGCTGTTTGGCGATGAGGATTTCGGCAACGCCCTTGTCCGGCGAATCCTTGTTGTAGACCTCGTCGCGGTAGATGAACAGCACGAGGTCGGCGTCCTGCTCGATACCGCCCGATTCGCGCAGGTCCGACATGCGCGGCCGCTTGTTGTCGCGCTGCTCGACGCCGCGATTGAGCTGCGACAGCGCGATCACCGGCACTTCGAGTTCCTTGCCGAGCGCCTTGAGGCTGCGCGAAATCTCGGCGATCTCGTTGGTGCGGTTGTCCTTCGTGCCCGGCACCTGCATCAGCTGGATGTAATCGACGACGATCAGGCCGAGGCCGTGCCGCGCCTTGACGCGCCGCGCGCGCGCGCGCACGTCGAGCGGCGACATCGCACCGGTCTCGTCGATGTACAGCGGCGCCTCGCGCAAGAAGCCGCTCTGCGAAACGAGCCGATCCATGTCGCGGTCTTCGAGATCGCCGCTGCGCAGCTTGCCCATCGGGATGCGCGCGAACGACGACAGCATGCGCAGCGCGAGCTGGTCGGCCGGCATTTCCATGCTGAACACCAGCGCCGGCTTTTTCTCGTACATCACCGCATGCTCGGCGATGTTCAGCGCGAGGCTGGTCTTGCCCATCGACGGACGGCCGGCGACGATCACCAGATCGCCCGGATGCAGGCCGGTGGTCTTGCTGTCGAGTTCGTGGAAACCGGTCGACAGACCCGCGAGCTGGCCCTTGTTCAGCCGCAGCTGTTCGAGCTTTTTCTCGACGGTGTCGATCAGCGCCGGCATCGCGTAGTAATCGTTCTTCGAACGATCGGCTTTCGCGCGCAGCCGGAACACCTGCTGCTCGGCCAGATCGAGCAGTTCCGGATACTCGCGGCCGTCCGGCCGATAGCCGAGTTCGGCGATCTCGCCGCCGACGCCGACCAGCGAGCGCAGCACCGCGCGTTCGCGAACGATCTCCGCGTATGCCATCACGTTCGCGGCGCTCGGCGTGTCGTTGGCGAGCGTGCCCAGATACGCGATGCCGCCGGCGTCCTCGAGCTGGCCGCGCGCCTTCAGATGCTCGGACAGCGTGATGAAGTCGCACGGCCGGCGCGCCGACGCCAGCTCGGCGATCGCGCGATAGATCAGCTGGTGATCCTCGCGATAGAAATCGTCGGCGCCGAGCTTGTCGGCGAGATCGTCCCAGTGCCGGTTTTCGAGCATCAGGCCGCCGAGCACGGACTGCTCGGCTTCCACCGAATACGGAGGCGCCTTCGGTTGTTGCTGAAGTTTGAGAGGGGTGCTCATCGGCGCTCGATTATGCAGCGAATCGCGACGGCTGGCGTCGCCTGCGGCGGATGACGGTGAAAACGAATCGGCCCGCGCGAGGCGGGCCGATCCGGGTACGATTCACGACTTTTTTCAGCGTGCGCCGGCAGCGCGGTCTTCCTCGACGACGACCGTCAGGCTGGTCTCGACTTCGCTGTGCAGATGCACGCCGACCTCGTAGGTGCCGACCGCGCGGATCGGACCGCCGACGATGTCGATCTCGCTCTTCTCGACGTCCAGGCCGAGCGCCTTGGCGGCTTCGACGACGTCGGCGACGCCGACCGAGCCGTACAGCTTGCCTTCCTCGGACGCCAGCGCCTTGATCGTCAGCGTCTTGCCGGCCAGCTTCTCGGCGCGGATCTTCGCGGCGTTGACGCTTTCAGTGGCCTTCTTGACGAGCTCGGCCTTGCGCGCCTCGAACACCTTGACGTTGTCCGGCGTCGCCGGCAGCGCCTTGCCCTGCGGCAGCAGGTAGTTGCGGCCGAAGCCGGGCTTGACCTTGACGGTCTCGCCGAGGTCGCCGAGCTTCTTGATCTTCTCGAGCAGAATCACGTTCATGGTCCGCTCCCCTTACAGATGCTTGTCGGTGTACGGCAGCAGCGCCAGGAAGCGCGCGCGCTTGATCGCCAGCGCCAGCTCACGCTGATAGCGCGTGCGCGTGCCGGTGATGCGGGCCGGAACGATCTTGCCGTTCTCGCCGATGTAGCCCTTGAGCATCGCCAGATCCTTGTAGTCGATCTTCGGAGCGTTGTCCGAGCTGAACTTGCAGGACTTCTTGCGACGATAGAATTGCTGTGCCATTGCTTAGACTCCTTCCTCGGCGTTCGCGTCTTCGGCGTCGGCCGAAGCACCGTCGCTGCCTTCCGCATCGTTGCCGCGCGAACGGTATTCGCCCGGCTTCTTGTCCTCATCCGGCGCCTTGAACAGCGGCGACTGCTCGCTGACGGCGGTATCGGTGCGGATCACCAGCTTGCGGATGACGGCGTCGTTGAACTTGAACGCGTTCTCGAGCTCGGCGAGCGTCTCGTCGTTGATCTCGATGTTCATCAGCACGTAGTGCGCCTTGTGCGCCTTGGCGATCGGGTACGCCAGCTGACGACGACCCCAGTCCTCGAGACGGTGCACGGTGCCGCCGCCGGCCTGGATCATGTTGCGGTAACGCTCGGTCATGGCCGGAACCTGTTCGCTCTGGTCCGGATGCACCATGACGACCACTTCGTAGTGTCGCATCGTAACTCCTTGTGGACGCAGGCTTTTATCGCCTGCGGCTCCCCGCGTCGCCGCGACGGCGGCACAACGGTGGAGCAAGTGAACCGCGTACCGGAACGGCACGAGGGGCGCGCATGGTAGGCGAAGCGCGCGGACGATGCAAGAAAAAGCATTGATAAACCACAGATTACACAGATTGCACAGACAAAATCAGCGGGCCATGAAAAGGTCCGGCCGCCCTGTCTGCTGCAATTCTTCGTTCTGTGGAATCTGTGAAATCTGCGGTTGACGCTTTTGCTTACTTCTTCCTGCGCGGCGGTGGCGGGTGGCGCTGGCGGAACGCTTCGTAGAGGCAGACCGCGGTCGCGACCGACACGTTGAGGCTTTCGGTCTTGCCCTGCATCGGAATCTTCACGAGGCGATCGCAGGTGTCACGCGTCAGCCGGCGCAGGCCCTCGCCCTCGGCGCCCATGACCAGCACCATCGGCCCGGTGAAATCGACCTCGTACAGCGTCTCGGTCGCTTCGCCGGCGAGGCCCGTCGTCCAGTAACCGAGTTCCTTGAGCCGCTCCAGCGTCCGCGCCAGATTGGTCACGGCGATCAGCGGCACGCGTTCGGCGCTGCCGGCGGCGGCGGCGCGCGCGGCGGCGGTCAGGCTGGCGCTGCGGTCCTTCGGGATGATGACCGCGGATACACCGACCGCTTCGGCGGTGCGCAGACAGGCGCCGAGATTGTGCGGATCCTGCACGCCATCGAGCGCGAGGAACCAGCGGTCCGGCTCGGCCGGCTGGTACAGCGCGTCCTCGGCATCGAACGCCTTCTCCGGCACATACGCGAGCACGCCCTGGTGGCGCAGCTCGGGCGCCTTCAGATCGAGATCGGCGCGCGGCACGACCCGCACGCGCACGTCGTACTGCCGCGCCAGCGCCTGGACGCGGCGCGCGCGCTCGTCGTTGCGGGTATCGGCGAGCAGCACTTCGAACGGCTTGTCGTGCGCGTCTTCCAGCGCCGCCGTGACGGCATGAAAGCCGCCGATCAGGGTCGATTTCGCCACGCGCTACTCTTTTCGCTTGCCCAAAGCGCGCATTGTCCCAGAAATCGGCGGCGTCACGCGCCGCCGGTTTTCCGGGTGGGCCAAGAAGTGGAGCCCGCGGCTATTTCGCCGCTTTGCGGATCAGGCCGACGACGACCAGCAGCACGACCGCGCCGATCAGCGCGCCGATGAAGCCCGCGTTCTGGCCGGGCTCGTACAGGTGCAGCGCCTGGCCGCCGTAGGTCGCGGCGAACGCGCCGGCGATGCCGAGCACGGTCGTCAGGATGATGCCCATCTTGTCGTTGCCCGGGTGCAGCCAGCGCGCCAGCAGGCCGACGATGAATCCGATGATCAGCGTACCCAATATATGCATGACGATCTCCCTACTTCATCAATGACACCGCAGACTCTGCGGTCCTTGCAACGAAGCTGGCGTCAGTACGAAGCGTTTCAGCCGCCGAGATACGGCGGCGGCGCCCAGGCCTGCTGTTCCTGACCTTCGATGACCGGCTTGATGACGATGTCGACGCGGCGATTGCGCGGCTCGTTGACGTTGTCGGCCGTGCGCACGAGCAGCTCGCGCTCGCCGCGGCCTTCCTGGCGGATGCGATTGCTCGGCACGCCCTGGCTGGCGAGATAGGTCGCGACCGAGCTGGCGCGGCTTTCCGACAGGCGCAGGTTGTACGCGTCGCTGCCGGTCGTGTCGGTGTGGCCGACGACGTGGATCACGGTCTTGTCGTAGCTCTTGAGGATCGCGGCGATCTTCGCGTAGGTGTCGAGCGCGTTCGGCCGCAGCTGCGCGCTGTTCAGGTCGAAGCTGACGTCGCTGGCGATGCCGACCTTCAGCGAGCCGTCGCTAAGTTGCGTGATCTGCAGTTCGTTGTTGCGCTGTTCTTCGGCGAGCTGCTGGTTCAGCTCGGCCTTCTGCTTGTCCATGTAATGGCCGGCCGCGCCGCCGGCCAGCGCACCGATCGCGGCGCCGACGATCGGCGCACCGGTCGCGTGACTGACATTGTTGCCGATGACGCCGCCGGCGATCGCACCGAGCAGCGCGCCGGTCTTCGCACGCTGGTTGGGATCGTTCGCACAGGCGGCAAGGCCGACAACCGTCGTGGCGAGAATGACAACGCGGACGTATTTCATGAACGTTTCCTTGGAGGCCGGGGCGACGCCGGGCGGGATTTTCTGGCGCCGCGCTGAACTGAGTCTGACTGTTTGCCGCTCCGGCCGCCCTTGCCGGCACTCGTGCGCGGCGCTTCCCTGGCGACCGGACCCCGCGAAATCTGCTGCAGCAATTCGAGATCGATCTTGCGTTCGTCGAGATTCACACGGACGAGCCTGACGCGCAAGCGGTCGCCGAGCCCGTAGCTCGTGCCGCTGCGGCTGCCGTTGAGGCGATGCGTGCGCTCGTCGTACTCGTAGTAATCGTTCTTCAGCGTCGAGACGTGCACCAGACCGTCGACATACAGCCCCGACAGTTCGACGAACAAGCCGAACGGCGCGACGCTGGCGACGATGCCGTCGAACTCCTCGCCGACGCGATGGCTCATGTATTCGCACTTCAGCCAGGCCGTGACCTCGCGCGTCGCCTCGTCGGCGCGGCGCTCGGTCATCGAGCAATGCGTGCCGAACGCTTCCATCTGCTCCTGCGTGTAGAGAAAATCCTTCGGCTTGCGGCGCAGCAGGCCGCGTTTCTGCGCGGCATGCTTGAGCGCGCGATGCAGCAGCAGGTCCGGATAACGGCGGATCGGCGACGTGAAATGCGCGTAATGCGTCAGCGCCAGACCGAAGTGGCCGACGTTGACCGGGCTGTAGCGCGCCTGCATCAGCGTGCGCAACAACACCGTCTGGATCAGGCTGATGTCGGGACGCGACTTCGCGGCCTGCAGCACCTTGGCGAAATCGCCGGCCTTCGGCTTCGGCCCGCCGCCGAGGCTCAGCCCCTTGAGCGCGAGGAATTCGCGCAGCGTCGCGATCTTGACCGGATCGGGATCCTCGTGGACGCGGTACAGCGTCGGCAACTTTGCCTTCTCGACGAACTTCGCGGCCTCGACGTTGGCCGCGACCATGCATTCCTCGATCAGCCGGTGCGCGCGATTGCGCTGGACCGGCACGATGCGGTCGATCTTGCGCTCGCCGTCGAACACGATCTTCGTCTCGGTCGATTCGAAGTCGATCGCGCCGCGCCGGCTGCGCGCCGCGAACAGCGCTTCGAACACGTCGTTCAAGGTCTGCAGGTGCGGCAGGATCAAAGCGCGTTCGCGCGCTTTCGGTCCGTCCGGCGCCTCGAGCATTTCGGCGACGTCTTCATAGATCAGCCGCGCATGGCTGCGCATCACGCCTTCGAAGAAACGCGCCTTGGCGACTTCGCCGTCCGGCATCACGCGCATCTCGCAGACCATGCACAGACGCTCGACGTCCGGGTTCAGCGAACACAGGCCGTTCGACAGCTTCTCCGGCAGCATCGGGATCACGCGCTGCGGGAAATACACCGAATTGCCGCGCTTCAGCGCTTCCTTGTCGAGCGGCGCATCGGGTTTGACGTACGCCGACACGTCGGCGATCGC
>DASSVA010000466.1:0-4369 GCA_035706385.1 Solimonas sp.
GTCGATGTCCTCGTAGACCGGCAGCACGCCGGCGTTGACGATGCCCATGTCCATGCCGGCGCGGATCGCGTGATAGAGGAACACCGAGTGGATCGCTTCGCGGACGAAATTGTTGCCGCGGAACGAGAACGAGACGTTCGACACGCCGCCGGACACTTTCGCGTGCGGCAGGTTCTGCTTGATCCAGCGCGTCGCCTCGATGAAATCGACGCCGTAGTTGTTGTGCTCGTCGATGCCGGTCGCGACCGCGAAGATGTTCGGATCGAAGATGATGTCTTCGGCCGGAAAGCCGACCTGCTCGACGAGAATCCGGTACGCGCGTGCGCAGATGTCCTTGCGGCGCTGCAGGTTGTCGGCCTGGCCTTGTTCGTCGAACGCCATCACCACCGCGGCGGCGCCGTATTGCCGGCACAGCTTCGCCTGCTCGATGAATTTGTCTTCGCCTTCCTTCATCGAGATCGAGTTGACGATCGGCTTGCCCTGCACGCATTTCAGGCCGGCTTCGATCACTTCCCATTTCGACGAGTCGATCATGATCGGCACGCGCGAGATATCCGGCTCGGACGCGATCAGGTTCAGGAACGTGCGCATCGCGACGACGCCGTCGAGCATGCCCTCGTCCATGTTGACGTCGATCACCTGCGCACCGGCTTCGACCTGCTGGCGCGCGATCGCGAGGCCCGCGGCGTAATCGCCGGCCTTGATCAGATCGCGAAACTTCGCCGAGCCGGTGACGTTGGTGCGCTCGCCGACGTTGCAGAAATTGATCGCGCTCGTCAGGTTCAGCGGTTCGAGGCCGGCAAGCCGTGCAATCGGCGCAACCGTCGCCGGCGCGCGCGGCGGCAACGTCGCGACCGCGCCGGCGAGCGCGGCGATGTGATCCGGCGTCGTGCCGCAGCAGCCGCCGACGATGTTGACGAGCCCGGCCTGCGCGAATTCGCCGACGATCGCCGCGGTGTCCTGCGGGCGCTCGTCGTATTCGCCGAACGCGTTCGGCAGGCCGGCGTTCGGATAACAGGAGATGAAGGTATCGGCGAGCGTCGCAAGCTCGGCGATGTATGGCCGCATGTCGCGACCGCCGAGCGCGCAGTTCAGGCCGATCGCCAGCGGTTTGGCATGGCGCACCGAATTCCAGAACGCTTCGGCGACCTGCCCGGACAGCGTGCGGCCCGACGCGTCGGTGATCGTGCCGGAGATGATGACCGGCAGACGCGCGCCGCTCTCGGCAAAGTATTTCTCGCACGCGAAGATCGCCGCCTTGGCGTTCAGCGTGTCGAAGATCGTCTCGATCAGCAGCACGTCGACGCCGCCGTCGACGAGACCGCGGACCTGCTCGTGATACGCCGTGACCAGCTCGTCATAGCTGACGTTGCGCTTGCCCGGATCGTTGACGTCGGGCGAGATGCTGGCGGTGCGGTTGGTCGGTCCGAGCGCGCCGGCGACGAAGCGCGGTTTGTCCGGCGTCGACGCCGCGTCGGCGGCTTCGCGCGCGAGCTTCGCCGCGGCCAGGTTCATCTCGTACGCGAGCGCCTCCATCCCGTAGTCGGCGAGCGAAATCTTCTGCGCGTTGAAGGTATTGGTCTCGATGATGTCGGCGCCGGCCGCGAGGTATTTGCCGTGAATTTCGCGAATGATGTCCGGCTGCGTCAGCACCAGCAGATCGTTGTTGCCTTTCAGGTCACTCGCCCAGTCGGCGAAGCGCGTGCCGCGGTAATGGCTTTCCTCCAGCTTGTAGCCCTGGATCATCGTGCCCATCGCACCGTCGAGCACGAGAATGCGGCGGCGCAGTTCGGTTTCGATGCGGGTGGCGGACGACGGCTCGGGACGGACGGACATGGGGCGGGCGGCGGCAACGAGGGTGGTGGGTGATTGTATCTGTTTATGCGGATGGACGGATTCGGAACCGTTCGTCCGACAGGAGCGGCCATGCGTCCCGCGCGGCCGTGCGCACACCGCGGCGCGCAGTAGTCTGCAACCGTGCTCGGCGAAACGCCGGCCCCATTCCCCCAACCCGGATTCCCCAACCTCCGGGTTCCTGAGGACCAGACTCAAACGCTGGTCCTTTTTTTTGCCCATCAATCACGCTCGGCACTCGGCTTGACACTAATTAAACGATCGGATAATTTCCTCGCACCCACTAGACGCTCGGCCGCGGCGGAGCGAGGAGATCGGCAATGACGACGGCATCCCTGGCGCCGGAATGGCACGACAGCAAGCGCTACCTCTGGCCGATGGGCGCGGTGGTGATCGCGCTGCCGCTGCTCGGCTGGGCGCTCTATGCGCTGAGCGGCTGGGCGATCAGCTGGTGGCTCGCGCCGATCTTCGTCTACGGCGTCATCCCGCTGTTCGACTGGCTGATCGGCACCGACGAGAACAATCCGCCGGAAGCGCGCGTGCCGACGCTGGAACGCGAGCGCTATTACCGCTGGGCCGTCTATCTCGCGGTGCCGATCGAATATCTCAGCGTCGTGTTCGGCGCGTGGATGTTCGCGCACGGCACGCTGGCCTGGCACGAGATCGTCGGCCTGACGATTTCGGTGGCGATGATCAGCGGCGTGTCGATCAACACCGCGCACGAACTCGGCCACAAGACCGACACGTTCGAACGCTGGCTTGCGAAGATCGCGCTCGGGCCGGTCGCGTACGGCCACTTCTTCGTCGAGCACAACCGCGGCCATCACGTCCGCGTCGCGACACCCGAGGACCCGGCGAGCTCGCGCTTCGGCGAGAATTTCTACGAGTTCCTGCCGCGCTCGATGATCGGCAGCCTGCGCTCGGCGTGGGCGCTCGAACGCAAGCGCCTCGCGCGCCAGAATCGCAGCGTCTGGTCGATCCACAACGAGAACCTGCAGGCCTGGGCGATCACCGTCGTGTTCTTCGGCGCGCTGACGGTCTGGCTCGGCTGGATCGTGCTGCCGTTCCTGCTCGTGCAGGCGTTCTACGGCGCGACGCTGCTGGAAGTCGTCAACTATCTCGAACATTACGGCCTGAAGCGGCAGACGCGCGCCGACGGCAGCTACGAACGCTGCCAGCCGCAGCATTCGTGGAACAGCAACCACGTCGTCACCAACATTTTCCTGTACCACCTGCAGCGGCACTCGGATCACCACGCCAATCCGACGCGCTCGTATCAGGCGCTGCGCCATTTCAGCGAGGCGCCGCAGCTGCCGTCCGGCTACGCGTCGATGATCCTGCTCGCGTACCTGCCGCCGCTGTGGTTTAAAATCATGGACCCCAAGGTGGTCGCGCACTATCGCGGCGACATGCGCCTTGCGAACATCAAGCCGTCGCGGCACGACGCTGTGATCGCGCGGTACGCAGCGCAGCGTGCGTCCGGAGTCGTCTGAGGCGGCTCCTCGTATCCGAGGCCCATCGTCGCGGCGGCGCATCGGCTAAGATGCGCCGCCTTTTTTATTGTTTGCCGTCGAAAGCTTGCGAGAGAGTTATGCCGTTCAAGAAGTGGCGTTGCGTGATCTGCGATTACGTTTATGACGAAGAGCTCGGTGCGCCGAACGACGGCATCGAGCCGGGCACGCGCTGGGCCGACGTGCCGGACAGCTGGAGCTGCCCCGATTGCGGCGCGTCGAAGGCCGATTTCGACATGGTCGAGATCGACTGATGACCGCGCAATTCGACCAGGTCTCGGTCGTCAAGAAGGCCAACGTCTACTTCGACGGCAAATGCGTCAGCCATACCGTCGTGCTCGCCGACGGCACGCGCAAGTCGGTCGGCGTGATCCTGCCGTCGACGCTCAACTTCGGCACCGCGGCGCCGGAAACGATGGAACTGCTCGAAGGACGCTGCCGCGTCCGGCTGAAGGGCCAGGACCACTGGCGCGAATATCACGGCGGCCAGTCGTTCGACGCGCCGGGCAATTCGGCGTTCGACATCGAAACGACCGAGACGCTGCACTACGTCTGCCATTTCGGCTGAGCGGCAATCGGGCGCGATGAAACCGGTCGCGCGGATCGTCGCAGCAGCCCGACGCTGGCGCTTCCAGGCCGCACGTCTGTGGCTGCGCTGGAAGCCGCGCGTGCGCTGGTGGTCGGCGGCGGCGGCGATCGGCCTGGTCGCGGCACTGTTCACGCGCGGCGCGGAATGGGCCTATTCGAACCTGATGGCGTGGACGAGCTGGCTGCCGGCGATCTCGCTGTTGCTGGCGCCACTGGGCATCACCGCGATCGTCTGGCTGACGCGCCGCTTCGTTCCGACCGCCGCCGGCAGCGGCATTCCGCAGGTGCTGGCGGTGCTGCACCACGCCGACGACGATCTGCGCAAACGGATGCTGGCATTGCACATCGGCCTGCTCAAGCCGGTGCTGACCTGCGTCGCACTGCTGTGCGGCGCGTCGGTCGGCCGCGAAGGTCCG
>DASSVA010000467.1:0-6029 GCA_035706385.1 Solimonas sp.
GCGCTTCTCGAAGCGGTACGAACGGCTGTGATGGCCGGTCATCACCGTCATGTCCTGCAGATGGCAGTGACCGCCTTCCTCGCAGACCGGACAGTCGTGCGGATGGTTGGTCATCAGGAATTCGACGACCGACGCGCGGAAGTCCTTCGCCTCGTCGTCGCCGATCGAGATGTAGGTGCCGTTCGATGCCGGCGTCATGCACGACATGACGATGCGGCCCTGCTTGTCGCTCTCGTCGCGATACGACTTGACCGCGCATTGCCGGCACGCGCCGACGCTGCCGAGCGCCGGATGCCAGCAGAAATACGGGATGTCGAGCCCGAGGTTCAGACAGGCCTGCAACAGGTTGTCCGCACCGTCGACTTCGTACTGCTTGCCGTCTACGTGAATCGTGGCCATGAGTTAAGCGACTTTGGCGTCGAGGACGCCGGTTTGCGCGAGATCCTGCACGGCGTCGACGCGCGTCGCGGTCGGCGATACCCCGGCTTCGAATTCGGCGCGGAAGAATTTCAGCGCCGATTGCAGCGGCTCCATCGCGCCGGGCGCATGCGCGCAGAACGTGCGGCCGGGGCCGAGCAGCTTGGTCAGCCGTTCGAGCTCGACGAGATCGTCGGCATGGCCGCGACCCTGTTCGAGCGCCATCAGCATCTTCACGCTCCACGGCAGGCCGTCGCGGCACGGCGTGCACCAGCCGCACGATTCGCGCGAGAAAAACTCTTCGAGATTGCGGACGACCGACACCATGTTCTGCGTGTCATCGACGACCGTCAGCAAACCGGTACCCATGCGCGAACCGGCCTTGGCGATCGTGTCGAAATCCATCGCCAGATCGAGATGCTCGGGCATCAGGAAATCGGTCGACGCGCCGCCCGGCAGCCAGCACTTGAGGCGGTAGCCGTCCTTCATGCCGCCGCCGTGCTCTTCGAGAATTTCGCGCGCACTGGTGCCGATCGGCAGCTCATAGACGCCGGTGCGCTTGGCGCGACCGGAGACGCCGTACAGCTTGGTGCCGCCGTCCTTCGATTTGCCCTGCGACAGACCTTTGAACCAGTCGGCGCCGTGGACGATGATCGGCGCGATGTTGCACAGCGACTCGACGTTGTTGACGACGGTCGGCCGGCCCCAGGCGCCGGCGATCTGCGGGAACGGCGGCTTGGCGCGCGGGTTCGCGCGGCGCCCTTCCAGCGAATTGATCAGCGCGGTTTCCTCGCCGCAGATGTAGCGGCCGGCACCGGTGTGGACGAAGCAGTCGTAATTCCAGCCCGAACCGAGAATATTCTTGCCGAGCAGGCCGGCAGCGCGCGCTTCGGCGAGCGCCTTGTTGAGCCGCTCGGCGGCGACGACGTATTCGCCGCGCAGGAAGATGTAGCCGGTCGTCGCGCCGATCGCGTACGCCGAGACGATCATCGCCTCGACCATCTGGTGCGGCGCGCCTTCCATCAGCAGGCGGTCCTTGAACGTGCCCGGCTCCATCTCGTCGGCATTGCAGACCAGATATTTGACGCCGGCATCGGCGCCCATCGGCACCAGACCCCATTTCACGCCGGTCGGAAAGCCCGCGCCGCCGCGGCCACGCAGGTTCGAATCCTTGACGCGCGACTGCACGTCGGCCGGCGACAGTTCCTTGATCGCCTTGCGCAGCGCGACGTAACCGCCGCTCGCCTCGTACGCGCGCAGATCCTGCGGCGCGGCGAGATCGACGCGCGCGGTCAGCGGCCGGACCAGCAGATCCTGTTCCAGACTCACTTGTAGTTCTCCAGCAGCACCGCGACGTTCTGCGGCACGACGTCGCCGTGCAGATCGTCGTCGATCATCAGCGTCGGCCCCTTGTCGCAGGCACCGAGGCAGCAGATCGGCAGCAGCGTGAAGCGGCCGTCGGCGGTGGTCTGGCCGTAGCCGATGCCGAGCGTTTTCTGCAGCGCGGCCTTGACGTCGTCGTAACCGGTCAGGAAGCACGAAATGCTGTCGCAGACCTTGATGACGTGGCGGCCGACCGGCTTGCGGAAGATCAGCGAATAGAACGTCGCGACACCTTCGAGTTCGGCGGCGCCGATGCCGAGCAGCGCGGCGACCGGTTCGAGCGCGCCGTCCGGCACCCAGCCGCGATGTTTCTGGACGATCTTCAGCGCGCCGATGCTCGCCGCGCGGCCGTCCGGATAATGCGCGACCTCGTGTTCGATCTCGTGGCGCTCGGTGTCGGTCAGCACGAACGGCGGCTGCGCTTTCGCGGCGGCCTTGCCGGTCAGTTCGGCGAGCTTGATGACCGTATCGGAAGTGCTCATGTCAGCGGTCCACGTCGGCCATGACGAAATCGATCGACGCGATGTACGCGATCAGGTCGGCAACCATCTGGCCGCGAATCACGCTCGGAATCTGCTGCAGATGCGCGAAGCTCGGCGTGCGGATGCGCGTGCGGTAACTCATCGTGCTGCCGTCCGACGTCAGGTAGTAACTGTTGAGGCCCTTGGTCGCCTCGACCATCACGCTCGCCTCGCCGGCCGGAATCACCGGGCCCCACGACACCTGCAGGAAGTGCGTGATCAGCGTTTCGATGTCCTTGAGCGTGCGGTCCTTCGGCGGCGGCGTCGTCAGCGGATGGTCGGCCTTGTACGGTCCCGACGGCATGTTGTCGAGACACTGGCGGATGATCCGCACCGACTGGCGCATTTCCTCGACGCGCACGATCAGCCGGTCGTAGGCATCGCCGTACTTGCCGGTCGGCACTTCGAAATCGAAGTTCTCGTAACCGCAGTACGGCCGCGTCTTGCGCAGATCGTAAGCCAGGCCGGTCGCGCGCAGGCCGCCGCCGGTCGTGCCCCATTCCAGCGCCTGCGCGGTGTCGTACGCGGCGATGCCGCGCGTGCGCGAGACGACGATCGAATTTTCGAGCGCCGCCTTCTGGTATTCATCGAGCCGCTTCGGCAGGAAGTCGACGAACTCGCGGACCAGGCGATCCCAGCCCTGCGGCAGATCGTGCGCGAGACCGCCGATGCGGAACCACGCCGGATGCATGCGAAAACCCGTCACCGCCTCGATCACGTCATACGCTTTCTGGCGGTCGACGAACGCGAAGAACACCGGCGACATCGCGCCGACGTCCTGCAGGAACGTGCCGAAGAACAACAGATGCGAGGTGATGCGGAAGAACTCCGACATCATGATGCGCACGGTCTGCGCGCGCGGCGGTACGGTGATGCCGGCGAGCTTCTCGACGGTCATCACGTACGGCAGGTTGTTCATCACGCCGCCGAGATAATCGATGCGGTCGGTGTACGGGATGTACGAATGCCACGACTGGCGCTCGCCCATCTTCTCGGCGCCGCGGTGGTGATAGCCGATGTCCGGCACGCAGTCGACGATCTCCTCGCCGTCGAGCTGCAGGACGATGCGGAACGCACCGTGCGCGGACGGATGGTTCGGCCCGAGATTGAGGAACATGAAGTCCTCGTTGTCGGTGCCTTTCTTCATGCCCCAGTCTTCGGGCTTGAACAGCAGCGCTTCCTGATCGAGATCCTGGCGCATCTGGTCGAGCACGAACGGATCGAACTCGGTCGCGCGCGCGGCGTGCTCCTTGCGCAGCGGATGGCCGACCCAGCGCGGCGGCAGCATGATGCGGCGCAGACCGGGGTGGCCGTCGAAGACGATGCCGAACAGATCCCAGACTTCGCGCTCGTACCAGTTGGCGTTCTCGAACACCGTCGTCGCCGTCGGGATATGCGGCAGATCGCCTTTCAGCGCGACCTTGAGGCGGATGTCCGGGCTGCCGGCACGCGCCATGTCGCGCTCGACCGACAGCAGCTGGTAGACGACCGTGAAATCGGACGGCGGCAGGTCCTCGCGATGCTTGCGCAGACGCTCGTCGACCGCGGTCAGGTCGAACAGCATCTTGTACGGCCGGGCGATGCCGTGCTTGAGATGGCGCAGCACCTCGACGATCTGGTCGGCGCCGACCCACAGCGTCGGCATGCCGTCGCGCGTGCGCTGCGGCACGAACGCGCTCGCGCCGAAGCGCGCGTAGAGATCGCGGATGACCTCGTTCTCGAGGCCGGGAACGGCGAGCGGTGCGTCGTCAGCCATCGCGACTCAGACCTGGTCCGGCGTGCGCAGCGTCGTCTGCGCGCTGCGTTCGGGCCGCAGCGTCTCGCGCCGCGACGGGAAATCGGCCTTGTAGACGCCCTGGTCGCCGACCACCCACGACAGCGGGCGACGCTCCTTGCCGATCGCATCCTGCAACAGGTTCAGCGCCTGCAGGAACGCCTCCGGCCGCGGCGGGCAGCCCGGCACGTAGACGTCGACCGGCAGGAACTTGTCGACGCCCTGCACGACCGAATAGATGTCGTACATGCCGCCGGAATTCGCGCACGAGCCCATGCTGATGACCCACTTCGGTTCCAGCATCTGCTCGTACAGGCGCTGCACGACCGGCGCCATCTTCATGAAGCAGGTGCCGGCGATCACCATCAGGTCGGCCTGGCGCGGCGACGCGCGAATGACCTCGGCGCCGAAACGCGCGAGATCGTGCGTCGGCGTGAATGCCGTCGCCATCTCGACGTAACAGCACGACAGCCCGAAGTTGTACGGCCAGATCGAGTTCTTGCGACCCCAGTTGACGACGCCGTGCATCATGTCCTCGAGCTTGCCGAGGAAGATGTTCTTGCTGAGCTGCGCTTCGAGCGGATCGGCAACCTTGCTGCGCTGCTCCATCGGATAGCGCTGCGCGTTCTTGTCGATGCGGGTGAGGGTGTATTCCATGGCGGCTTGCTCTGGTGGCTGGCGGCGGCGCTTAGCGCGTGGAGCCGGCGGGTCGTTCCGCCGGTCGTGCCGGGCGTGCACGCGCGACCGGCGCCCATTCCAGCGCACCGATCTTCCATAAATAGACGAGGCTGGCGGCGAGGATGAAGATGAAGATGAACGCCTCGATGAATCCGGCCCAGCCGGCTTCGCGGACCGAGACCGCCCAGGCGTACAGGAACAGCGCTTCGACGTCGAAGATCACGAAGAACATCGCGACCAGATAGAACTTCGCCGAGAACCGCAGCCGCGCGCCGCCCTGTCCGACGACGCCGGATTCGAACGGCTCGTCCTTGGCGCGGCCCCAGTCGCGGCCGCCGAGCACCCACGACAGGCCCAGCATCAGCGCGACGATGCCGATGACCGCCACGACGTAGACGATCAAGGACCACGTGTCTGCCGACCATGCGCTGATGGGAGCCATGCAAGCCTCGTTGTTGCTGTCCGGATTGGGGCGGTGGCGACGTTGCCGGCCGGCACCCGCTTGAGTCGCGGAATTGTATATGACTGAACGCGCAATGCCGACCGTTTGCAGGAGGACATGCCGGCACATAGCGGTTAAATGGCGGCCGATGACGATGAAGCTTTTGTCATCTGCGCTCGCGCCGCCGCCGCGGCCGTCGCGAAATCCGCGCTTCGCGCCCGCTCAGACGACGCGCGGCTGGCTGCGCCGGCCGCGTTTCAGCGCGCGCCGCGCGGCGACGATGTTGCGCGCGACGCCGGCCGCGGTCTCCGGCGCATCGAAGCGGGCGACATGGAACAGCGCATCGCCTTCATAGACCAGCGGCAGCGCCGTGCTGCCGACGACGAGACCGTGCGCGCCGGCCAGCACCGGCGTCTCGGCGCCGCCGAACGGATCGCCGATCACGCCGAGCACTTCGCCTTTGCGGACCTGTTCGCCGAGTGCGACCTGCACGCGCAGCACGCCGCTGGCCGGCGCCCGCACCCAGCTGCTGCCGCGCGCGATCACCGGTTCCGGCAAACGCGTCGCATCGCGTACCGGCAGCATGTCGAGCGCGCGCATGACATTGAGCAGGCCGCGCACGCCGGTGCGGATCGCCATTTCGTCGAAGCGCAGCGCCTCGCCCGCTTCGTACAGCAGCACCGGAATGTCGTGCCCGGTCGTGTACTCGCGCAGCGTGCCGGCGCGCGGCGCCGAATTGAGCAGCAGCGGCGCGCCGAACGCCTGCGCGAGCCGCAGCGTCTGCGGATTGGCGAGGTCGCCGCGGATATGCGGC
>DASSVA010000468.1:0-3475 GCA_035706385.1 Solimonas sp.
CCGAAACCGCGCATCGCGATCTGGAATGCGATGCCTTCGAGCCAGTCGAGCAGCGAGCGGCGGCGTTCACCGCGTCGCACGTCGCCGATACCGGTCCTGGAAATGCCCGGATGCGCGGCGACGCTGATCAGCGGCACGCCGGCCGCGTCGGCGCGTCGCTGCAGTTCGAGCGCGAAGATCAGGCACGCGAGCTTGGTCTGGCTGTATGCGCGCGACGACAGGTAGCGGCGTTCGGCGTGCAGATCGTCGAAGTCGATGCGGCCGCTCGCCTGCACGATGCTCGACACGCTGACGACGCGCGGCGCATCGCTGCGCAGCAGCGCCGGCAGCAGGCCGTCGGTCAGCGCGAAGTGGCCGAGATGGCCGACGCCGAATTTCAGTTCGAAACCGTCCCTGGTCGTCGCGCGCCGCAGCGGCGGCAGCAGGCCGGCGTTGTTGACGAGCACGTCGAGCGCCGCGCCGCGCGCGACTTCGGCGGCGGCGAACGCGCGGATCGCCGCGAGATCGCCGAGATCGAGCGGCGCGAAGCGCACGTCGCCGCGCGCACCGTCGGCGCGGATCCGCTGCACCGCCGTGTCGGCCGCCAGGACGTTGCGGTCGGCGATCAGCACGTCGCAGCCCTGCATCGCCAATGCCCGCGCGGTCTCGTAGCCGAGCCCGCTCGCCCCACCCGTGATCAATGCGCGTCGCATCGGTCCGTGCATCGCCCGCTCCTTTGATCTCCGCAAAAAAGCCCCCGCGCGCGGTGCGCACGGGGGCTTTCGTCAGCCCACCGTTACTGCTTGGCTTCCTTTTCGAGCATGCTCGCCATGCCCGGCTTCGGCGCCTGCGGCGCGGCGTTCGCGGCCGGCCGCGGCGGCATCCGCGGCATGCCGGCGAAACCGATCGCGAACTGTTCTTCCATCGTCTTGATCTGGTCTTCGCCGTAGCCCATGCCAGCGAGGATTTCCTTCGTGTGTTCGCCGACCAGCAGCGGCCGTCCCTGGATCACGCCCGGCGTGTCGGACAGCGAGAACAGCAGACCGATCTGATCGAGCTTGCCGACATGCGGATGCGGATAACTGACGACCCAGCGCTGCTTCTGGAATGCCGGCACGTCGTGCAGCTTGCGCGAGAATTCCGGATCGACGATCTCGACCGGCACGCCGGCCGTGTCGAGTTTCGCGAAGCCGTTCGCCGCGCTGTCGGCCGCGAGCTTGTCGCCGATCGCCTTCGCCAGCGCCGCATCGTCATCGCGGTCGGCGACGCCCAGCGTTTTCAGCAGCGCGCCGCGCGCCGCCGCGCCGTTGGCGACGATGCACAGCCAGCCGTCGTTCGCCGGATACAGGCGATGCGTCGCCGAATAGCCGAGCTGCAGCGCGCCGATGCGCGGCCGCGCGAAACCTTCGCCGTTCGGTCTGGCGACCGCATAGCTGGTGTTGAGCAGCGCGGCGTTGATGATCGAGGTGTCGACGAACTGGCCGACGCCGGTACGGTCGCGGTGATAGATCGCGTTGACGATCGCGATCGCCGACAGAAAGCCGTTGCCGGTGTCGCCGAAGCTCGTGAAGCTCCACAGCGGCCGGCCGTCGACGCCGCCTTCGCTGCGCCCCATGCCGCCGTCCTCGAACTGGATGCCGGACAGGCACGCGCCGGTCTGGTCGTTGCCGGGCAGGCTCGCGCGCGCGCCGCGCTCGAAACCGCGCGTATGGCAGTAGATCAGGTCCGGCTTGATCTTCTTCAGCGATTCGTAATCGATCTTCAGCCGCTCGGCGGCGTCGTAGCGCATGTTGTGCTGGACGACGTCGGCCTTGGCGACGAGATCGAGCAGGATCTTCATCGCGCGCGGATCTTTCAGGTTCAGCGTGATCGACTGCTTGCCGCGGTTCGCCATGTAGGCGATGTGCACGCGATGCCAGAACAGATCGTACAGGCCGTTGATCTTGATGACCGTCGCGCCGAGATCGCTGAGCAGCTGCGTGCCGAACGGACCGGCGATCGCCAGGCCGAGATCGAGCACGACGATGCCGTCGAGCGGCGCCTTCAGCTTCTTGCCATTGGCCGCTGCGGTCGCCGCCTTCGCATCGGCGATGATCTTTGCCGCTTCGGCTTTCACTTCGTCGGTGTTCGCCCCGGGCTTGACCGCCGGCGCGCCGGGTTTGCCCTGCGTGACGCTCATGTTGAACGCGTTGCCGACCGTGCGGATCGTGCCGAGTTCGGCGTCGGTCGTCTCGGTCACGCAGCCGTCTTCGATGAACGCCGGATCGGCGAGCGATTCCTCGATGCTGCGCACCGGCTGCATCGTCATCTCGGCGGTCGCGGCGGCGTCGATCCAGTCCTTGACCGGAAATTTCGCGACCGCCTCGGCGAGCAGCGGCTGGTAGTGCGACATCACGAGAATTTCTTCCGGGCCGGTGCCGAAACGGTCCGGATCGTTCTGCACCGTGAGGTCCGGTGTCGCGTTCAGCGTGTCGCCCTGCGCGGCCTGCAGGATGAAGCGCGGATTCGGCACCCAGTTGTGCAGCCAGACGCCGTCCTTGGCCTGGAAATGTCCCTTCGACGATTTGCTGTTGAGGATCCAGGTGTCGAAGCCCGGCGCGTCGATCTTCTCGGCGCGCTGCCAGACGCCGGCCGCACCGGCCAGCGCCCCCTGCAACAGCGAGGTTTCGACCCACTGGCCGTTGCCGGTGATTTCGCGCGCGCGCAGCGCCGCGGCGATGCCGAGCGAGGCATTGAAGAACGCGCCGAGACTCGGCCACTGCGATGCGACGAACAGCGGACCTTCGCGCGGCGCACCCTGCACGTCCTGCTGCGGAATTTCCAGATCGGGGAACGGGTCCGGTTCGCCGTTCATGTGGTTCAGCGCGCCTTCCGGCCAGCCGCGCTGTTCGAACATCAGGCCCGACCGCGCCTGCACCAGCGCGTCGATCGCCGGCCGGTCGCTCAGCGCATTGCCGCGGCCATAGCCGGTGATCGAGCAATAGATCAGTCGCGGATTGAGCGCGCTCAGCGTCTTGTAATCGATGCCGAGCTTTTCGGTTTCGCCGGGTGCATACGACTCGACGAGGACGTCCGCAGTTTTCGCGAGCGCCAGCAGCACCGCCTTGTCGTCGGCGTTCGCCAGATCGAGGAACGCGCTGCGCTTGCCGCGCTGCCAGACCGTGTAGCCGAGTTGCTGCGGGCCGGGCTCGCGACGCGCCGGATCGCCGCCCGGCGGTTCGATCTTGATGACGTCGGCGCCATTGTCGCCGAGCAGCATCGCCGTCATCGGCCCGGCGACGCCGGACGTCAGATCGAGCACTTTCAGATTTTCGAGAACACCAGCCATCGTTGCACCTTGCGGGATTCAGATCGGATCGGAGGCAGGGTAGCGCCCACGGCTGCGGACGCGATCAGCCACTCGGACGAGGTCTCGGCGCGCGGCGCATCCCGCGCGCACTTGTAGGAGCGCCGCCTCGGCGCGACCGCGGCGTATCCAGAGCTCGCGGGTCGCGCC
>DASSVA010000469.1:0-4641 GCA_035706385.1 Solimonas sp.
CTGGTCGTAGCGCGGGAAGTTGTCGTCGGGCACGCTCGCGGCGAGGCCGGACAGCGTGACCGGAACGGACGGGGTGGCGGGGATGTCGGGCGTCGTCTGTGCGACACCGCTGGTGATCTGGCACGCGCCGAGCAATCCGAAAACCCAGCCGACCTGTTTCAATCTCTGCACCCGCACTCCCGCGAAAAGCGTTGTGGACCGTGCCGCTCGCACGACGATCTTAAGACCGGCGCCGGCATGCGGCAATGAGCGGACACGTTAAGCTACGCGCCTTCGTCCGTCATTTGCGCGAGTCGCGCCATCGCCATGCCGCAGCCGTATCCGCCGATCGAGCCGTACCAGACCCATCGCCTGCGCGTGTCCGAGCTGCACGAGCTGTACGTCGAGGAAAGCGGCAATCCGGACGGCATTCCCGCGGTGTTCGTGCACGGCGGTCCCGGCGGCGGCACCGAGCCCTGGCATCGCCAGTTCTTCGATCCGCAGAAATACCGCATCGTGCTGTTCGATCAGCGCGGCTGCGGCAAATCGACGCCGCATGCCGAACTGCGCGAGAACACGACCTGGGATCTGGTCGCCGACATGGAGCGCATCCGCGAGCTGCTGCGCATCCAGCAGTGGCTCGTGTTCGGCGGTTCCTGGGGCTCGACGCTCGGCCTGAGTTACGCGCAGGCGCATCCGCAGGCCTGTCGCGCGCTGGTGCTGCGCGGCATCTTCCTGCTGCGCAAGGCGGAGATCGACTGGTTCTACCAGCAGGGCGCGAGCTGGATCTATCCGGATGCCTGGGAGCCGTACGAAGCGGCGATCCCGGCCGGCGAGCGCGGCGATTACGTCGCCGCCTATTACCGTCGCCTGACCAGCAAGGACGTCGCGACGCGCGCGGCGGCGGCGAAGGCGTGGAGCACCTGGGAAGGCTCGACCAGCAAGCTGTTCCCGAATCTCGACATGGTGCGCCGCTTCGGCGAAAGCCAGTTCGCCGAAGCGTTCGCGCGCATCGAGTGCCACTACTTCACGCACAAGGGCTTCTTCGAACGCGACGATCAGCTGCTCGCCAACATCGACGCGGTCCGTCACATCCCGGCGGTGATCATCCAGGGCCGCTACGACGTGGTTTGTCCGATGCGCTCGGCGTGGGACCTGCATCGCGCGTGGCCGGAAGCGGCGTTCGAAGTCGTCGGCGATGCCGGCCACGCCGCGAGCGAGCCGGGCATTCTCGCCAAGCTCGTCGAATGGACGGATCGTTTCGCCGCGCGCTGAGCGGCTAGTCGAACACCACGTGATCGAGTTCGCCGTCGGCGCCCGGCGCGGACGGATCGATGCGGAACAGCAGCAGCAGCGGCATCGCCGCAAGCACGCCCCAGGCCATCAACTTGAAGTCGTCGATCAGCGCGATCAGCCCGGCCTGACGCTGCACTTCGCCGGCGAGGCCGGCCAGTCCCATCGCCGAATCGAGGCCGCCACTGGCGTTGATGTACTCGCTCAGCGCCGGATTGAACGCATTGATGTGCTCGGTCAGGTACGCGTGGTTGACCGTCGTCATGTGCGCTTCGTACGCGAACGCCAGCGCGATGCCGATGCTGCTGCCGACGTTGCGGAACAGGCTGAACAGCGAGGTGCCGTAGCCGCGGTCGTCCGGCGCCAGCGTCGCGAACGTGACGGTCGACAGCGGCACGAACGTCGTGCCGATGCCGAAGCCCTGCAGCATGCCGGCGAAGATGATGTCGATCATCGGCTCGTCGAGCGTGAAGCCGGCCATCCAGTACAGCGAGATCGTCGTGCTGACCATGCCGATCAGCATCACCAGGCGCGGATCGAAGTGCCGCGACAGGCGGCCGACGCCGCGCATCGCGATCATCGTGCCGATGCCGCGCGGCGCGACGACCAGGCCGGTCGTCAGCACCGGATAGTCGAGCAGGTTCTGCAGGAACGGCGGCAACAGCGCCGAGGTCGCGAACAGCACGATGCCGACGATGCCGATCATCGCGAGGCCCGCCGCGAAATTGCGATCGACGAACAGGTGCAGCGGCAGGAACGGCTTGGCCGTCGTCAGCTGGTGAACGATGAACAGGTAGAACGTGAACGCGAAGATGCCGGCTTCGACGACGATCTCGTTCGAGCCGAACCAGCCTTTGGTCTCGCCGCGGTCGAGCAGCAGCTGCAGCGCCAGCAGCGCGACGCTCAGCAGCGCGAAGCCCATGATGTCGAAGCGGTCTTTCTTCGTCTTGTCGTCCGGCGCCAGCGACGTGCTGAGGCCGATGAACGTCAGGATCGCGATCGGCACGTTGATGAAGAACACCCAGCGCCAGTTGTAGATCTCGGTCAGCCAGCCGCCGAGCGTCGGTCCGAGGATCGGTCCGAGCGTCACGCCCATGCCCCACAACGCCATCGCCGAGCCGTGTTCCTCGGGCGGATAGGTATCGAGCAGCACGGTCTGCGACAGCGGCACCAGCGCGGCGCCGAACAGGCCCTGCATCAGGCGGAACGCGACCATTTCCGGCAAGGTCGTGGCGATGCCGCACAGCGCCGACGCGATCGCGAAGCCGGCGACGGAAACCAGGAACAGGCGTTTGAGGCCGATGCGGTCGGCGAGCCAGCCGGTCGGCGTCATCGCGATCGCCGCGGCGATCGTGTACGAGGTCAGCACCCACGAAACCTGATCGGGCGTCGCGCCGAGCGCGCCCTGCATGTGCGGCAGCGCGACGTTGGCGATCGTCGCGTCGAGCGTCTGCATCAGCGTCGCGGCCATCACCGAGACGGTGATCAGGCCGCGGGCGGCAAGCCTGCTGCTCACTCGGCCGCCTGCGCGTCTTCCAGACCGATCCACGACAGCATGTGATGCACGCCTTTCGCGCGTGCGGCGCCGGTATCGATGCTGATGTCGACGCTCATGCCGGCGCGCAGCGGCGGCTCGCCGTTCTGGTGCTCGATGCGGATCCGCACCGGCACGCGCTGCACGACCTTGACCCAGTTGCCGCTCGCGTTCTGCGGCGGCAGCAGCGAGAACTCGGCGCCGGTCGCCTGACCGATGCTGTCGACCACGCCCTGCCATGTCGTATGCGAATAGGCGTCGACGTCGATCTCGACTTTCTGTCCGGAACGCACGCGTTCGAGCTGCGATTCCTTGAGGTTCGCCTCGATCCACGGGCTCTCGGCGTCGACCACGCTGAGCACCGGCAGGCCCGGCATCACGTAGCCGCCGACGTCCGGCACCTTGCTGGCGACGCCGTCGATCGGCGTGTGCACTTCGGTGCGCGTCAGGTCGAGCCGCGCTTTTTCGAGCGCGGCGACGGCGGCCTTGTAGGTCGGATGATCGGCGACGGCGACATCGGGATCGCCGCCGAGCTGCGCGCGGATCTCGCCGACCTCGTGTTGCGCGGCGTTGATGTCGCTGCGTGCGACGTCGAGCGCGTTCTTCGCGGCGTCGAGCGTCGATTTCGAACTGGCGCCGACTGCCTGCAGCGCCTTGGCGCGCTGATAATCGGTCTCGCGGAACGTCAGGTCGGCCTGCGCCGAACGCAGCGCCGCCTGTTTCTGCGCGTACGTCGCCTTCAGCGATTCGACCTGCGCGCGCGCCTGCAGCAGCGCCGCTTCGGCCTGCTGCACGGCGACCCGATACGGCGCCGGGTCGATGCGGAACAGCACGTCGCCGGCTTTCACGTGCTGGTTCTCGTGCACGTAGATCTGCTCGACCTTGCCGTCGACATCGGCGCTGACGTTGACCATGTTCGCCTTCACGTAGGCGTTGTCGGTCGAGACGTAGCGGCCGCCGAAGACGTAGACGTACAGCACGACGAGGATTGCGACCGCGAAGCCGGCGACGAACAGGATGCGGCGGACGCGTTGCCGCGTGGGAGAGACGGCGGGTTCGGTTTCTTCGGACATCGGACTATCCACGGCCGGCGCTGCAATCGCCGGCCAGATTCAGCTTCATGCGCGTCAGCAGGTTGTCGAGCTGTTCGCGCTCGGTTTTCGACAGACCGCTCAGCGCGTGTTCGCGCGCCTGCGCGGCGATCTTCCAGACCTCGGACAGGATCGGATCGGCCTGTTCGGTCAGGAACAGCCGGAACGCGCGCCGGTCGTCTTCGTGCGTCTCGCGCCTGACCCAGCCGGCACGCTGCAGCCGGTCGATCAGCTGCGTGACCGTCACCGGATGGACTTCCAGTTTCTCGGCGAGCGCAACCTGCGAAATGCCGGGCTGCTTGGCGAGGCAGGCGAGTGCGCTCATCTGCGCCTGCGTCAGCTTCAGGTGTTCGGCGCGGCGGCGGAAATCGGCGCGCAGCAGGCGGCCGACCTCCATCAGCAGCGAACTGGTCGTGGTCGGCGGCGGAGGAGCTTTCATTTGATTAGTATACTTACTATTAGCAGACAAATAAACTCCGCCCGTCGGCTTCACGGCAGCCGTACGCCCTCGTCCTTTTTCACCGCTTCGAGCACCAGGCTCGAACGCACGTCCTTGACGCCGGGCAGGCCGATCAGGACTTTCATCGAGAACTCCGCGAACGCCTGCAGGTCGGCGACCGCGACATGCAGCAGGTAATCGAGATCGCCGGTCATCACGTAGCACGCGCGCACCTCGGGCTGTTCGCGCACCGCGTTCTGGAACGCCTGCGAGGTTTCCTTCGACTGCCGTTCGATGCTGACGCG
>DASSVA010000470.1:0-2832 GCA_035706385.1 Solimonas sp.
AGGTCCAGCCGCCGGCCGCGAGCTCGCGTTCCCATTCCTTGCGCAGTCCGGGAAACGCTTCTTCGTCGCCGGGGCCGCCGCGATGCCGGAGTTCCGCGAAGCGGCCCTGCAGATGCTCGGCCATCCATGCGGCGACCTGCGCGCGGAACGCTTCGTCCGGCGTGTCGTTGCGTTCGCCGGCCGATGACGATCGCGGTGCACCGTTCAACAGCGACGCGGCGATCTGTTCGCGCACGCGGTCGGCGCTGCCGAACCAGTGCGAAGCCGCCTGCGCGCGCTTGAAGTAGAGCTGCGGCTCGTATTCCCAGGTGAAACCGACGCCGCCGTGCAGCTGCACCGCTTCCTGCGCGCACCCGAAATACGTGTCGGCCGCGAGCTGGCGCGCCGCCGCGCATTCGCATGCGAGTTCATCGACGCCGGCATCGCCGGCGGCGAGCGCCGCGGCGCCGGCGACCAGCGAGCGCAGCGCCTCGACCTTGACCATCATCTCGGCGCAGCGATGCTTGACCGCCTGGAACGATGCGATCGTGCGGCCGAACTGCTTGCGCTGCGCGACGTATTCGACGGTCAGATCCAGGCACCGCTGCGCGCCGCCGAGGCTTTCCGCCGCGAGATACAACCGTGCCAGCGCCAGCGCACGCGCGTAGCCGTCCGTGCGCTGCGGATCGTCGATCCGTTCGGCGGCGGCGCGCGTCGCCGTGACGCGCGCGAAACGGCGCGTCGCATCCCAGGTCGGCAATGCCGTGACCGCAACACCGTCGGACGCGCGCGGCACCGCGAACACGCCGATGCCGCCGTCGCCGGTCTGCGCGATCAGCAGCAGCGTGTCGGCGCTCGCGCCGTCGACGACCTGCGGCGCGACGCCGTCGAGCATCCAGTCGTCGCCGACGCGCTCGGCGCGCAGATCCGCGGCCGCGTCGCGCCAGTCGCCGTCCGGCATCGCCACGCCGAAGCGCATGCGGCCTTCGGCGATCGCCGCGAGCGGCGCGGCCATCGTGTCGTCGCCGGCGGTCGCTGCGATCAGCGTCGCCGCCATGCAGACCGTCGAGAAATACGGCGCGCAGAACAGACGGCGGCCCATCGATTCGAGCAGCACGGCCATCTCGACCGGCCCGAGCCCGAGCCCGCCGTGCGTTTCGGCGACCGGCATCGCGCACCAGCCAAGCTCGCCGGCGAGGCGCTGCCAGATCGCCTCATCGAAGCCGTGTTCGCTCGCCATGTGCCGACGCACCGCCGCCGGATCGCTGACATCGGCGAGGAAATTCTCGGCGGCGTCGCGGATCAGCAGCTGGTCGTCGCTGAGAGACAGGTTCATCTTGTTTTTGCGCGAAATTCGTCGCGCATTATTCGAACAATGCGGCGCCGGCTCTTCATCCGTTGGGACGATTGCGGCCGCGGCATGCCGTTCACTGCATTTCGAGCGCGCGCAGCTTCTCAAGCTTGCCGGCGTACAGGTCACGATCATGCACGTTCAGACTCAGCTGCATGGCCGCGTCCAGATGCCGGCGCGCGCCACGCTCATCGCCGAGCTGCGCACTGGCGACGGCGATCGCGTAATGCAACTCGGCGCTGTACGGCAGGTGCCTGAGCTCTTTCCTGTAAAGCTTCATTGCCGCGGCGGCATCACCGCGGGCGTAGGCAAGCTTGCCTTCGTCGAGCAAACGGAACGGCTGATACGTGTCGAGCGCGGCAAGCTGCATGCGCACGCGCGACGCCTCGTCGGTCAGCCCCTGATGATCGAGCGCGATCGCAAGATTGCGCAGCAGGCGCGGATCATCCGGCACCTGCGTCAAGGCATAGCGCAATACCTGCCCGGCGAGCGCTGGCTGTTCGGCGCGCAGGTAGACCACCGCGAGCGTGTTGTAGGCGGCGCGGAAGCCGGGGTCGGTCTTGATCGCCGAGCGCGCCCACCAGTAGGCCGTGCGCGGATCGCCGGCGACCAGCACTTCGGCCGCCCGGTTGTTGCGGAACATCGCCTCGATCGTGCGATCGTCGAGCATGCGCGCCGGCTGCGCGTCGATCGCTTCGGCCGGCACGAAGTCGACGATCAACGGCGGCACGATGCCGTTGCCGGCGACTGTCGCGCGGGGGCTCAGTTCGATGTTGACGTGACCATTCTCGAACAGCACGTCACCCGTGCGCGTCCACGTACGCACTTGCGGCACGTAACGGTAGCCCACCGCGACATCGAGCGGTCGCGCCAGCGCGGCGGTCAGGATCACCAGCGACAGACAGTTGCCGGTATGCAGGTCGAAAGTCTGCGCGGCAACGCGCGTGGTCGTCGCGTCGTAATCAATCCGCAGGCGCGTGCGCAGTGCCTCATAAAGTCCGCGTGCCGGACCGTCACGGCGCGTGTATCGGGGCATTTCACGGACGAGGAAATCGTTCATCGCGGGACTCAGCGCGAACAGGTCCAGATGGCGGACCTCGTCCGGTTCGCTGCCGAATGGCGCATCGACGAACAGCGCCGGCGGCGCCTCGATGCGCGGCGTCGTGCCGCACGCCGCCAGCAATGCCACACCCACGATCGCGATGAACTGCTTCATGGCCGCTTCCCCAAGCCGCCCCTGACATCCCTACTGTACGCCGCCGGCCGGCCGGTGCGCGGTCGGATAGCCGACCGTTCGGCGGCTCGCCTCAGGCCGCCGGCACCGATGCGAGATAAGCGCTCAGCGCCGATCGTTCGTCGTCATCGAGCGCGACCGCGGCGTGCCGTTCGCGGTCCCAGCGCACGATCGCGTTGTGCGCGGTCGCGACGCAGGTCTCGCCGTCGAAAATGCCGACGCCGATCCGGAACGAGGTGTTGCCGATCGCCAGCACGCGCACGCCGAC
>DASSVA010000471.1:0-3157 GCA_035706385.1 Solimonas sp.
CGCGTGTTGACGCCGGTCGCGATCGCGACGCCTTCCGGATCGCCGTCGACCGGGATGTAATGCTCGTAGCCCATGTACAGGCCTTCGAGATTCTCGCGGTAGATCAAAAGATCGATGTTGTCGTAACGGCCGCCCGGGATCAGCGTGCGCGCCGGGCGCACGTTGGCGTACAGCTTGAACGCCTCGCGCAGCCGCACGTTGCTGGAGCGATAGCCTTTGCCGGACGGCGTTTCCAGCGGACCTTTCAGCGCGAGGCGCGTGCGGCCGATGCTGGCGAGCGTCGCGTCCGGCAGCGGATCGCCGGCGGCGGCGACGCCGGCCAGACCGGCTTGCTGGATGTCCCAGTCGAACGACGTGCCGAGTGCGTCGAGCGCGGCGAGCGTCGCGTCGACGATTTCGGGGCCGATGCCGTCGCCGGGAATCAGGGTGGCCGGAATGCGTGTGCTCATCGGTCTTCAGCCTGAAAAGGGGAGAACGACGATAGTAGCGGGGTCGGTCGTCTGTCGCGATCGGCAGGGAGTCGTGCCTCAGTTTGAAATTCGTCATTGCGAGAAGACCGAAGGCATGTCCTGAGCCTGTCGAAGGGTCGACGAAGCAATCCAGCTGCAGGGCGAATCCGGTCGTGCCGCTGGATTGCTTCGCCGCTGCACGGCTCGCAATGACGGATGCTTTTATTTCAAACGGAGGACTACCCGGCAGGGCGGCGATGCGGCGTCACTCGAAATACGCGCTCGGCGTGACGCCGAACTGGCGCTTGAACATCGTCGTGAACGCGCCCGGGCTCGCGTAACCGAGCGCGAGCGCGACGTCGAGCACGCGTTCGCCCTGCGCGAGCCGTTCGAGCGCGGTCAGCAATCGCGCCTGCTGTCGCCACTGGCCGAAGCTCATGCCGGTTTCGCGCGCGAACAGGCGCTGGATCGTCTTGGCGTCGACATGCAGTGCGCGCGCCCATTGCGTTACCGTGGTGTTGTCGTGCGGCGCATCGGCGAGGCGGTCGCAGATCCGCCGCAAACGCGGATCGCGCGGCTGCGGCAGATGCAGCGCGAGCGACGGCAGCGTACGCAATTCGTCGAGCAGCAGCATCGTGATCCGCTCGGCGCGCGAACCGGCGGCATGCGGCGGCGTCAGCTCGACGGCGGCGACCAGCAGCTCGCGCATCAGCGGCGAGACCGCGAGCACGGTGCACTGCGTCGGCAGGTCCGGCGTCAGCGTCGGATCGATGAATGCCGAACGCATGTTGACGCTGCCGATCATGCGCACGGCATGACGTGTGCGCGGCGGCATCCACATGCCGCGCGTCGGCGGCACGACCCAGTGCCCGGCGTCGGTCTGCACGAGCATCACGCCGCGCACGGCGTACAGCAGCTGCGCGTACGGATGATCGTGCTCGCCGGTCAGATGTCCGGCCGGATAATCGTTGGCGAGCGCGGTGACCGGCGCCGGGCCGTGGTCATGGGCGCGAAAATTTCCGTGCGTCACGCGATGTCCCGTTTGCGCAATATGTCGCCTTATTCTCGCAGGACAGGCGGCAGCGTGCCGCTTAGGATGCGCAGCCTCACGCTCCACTTTCCGCGCCCGATCGATCCTCATGGAAACCCGTCTGGAAAATCCGCTGAATCCGCCCGTCATGACCGCCGCCGCCGCGCCACGGACCGGTTTCGGCGTGCTCGGCGCGATCAGCTTCGCGCATTTTCTCAACGACATGATCCAGTCGCTGATCCTCGCGATCTATCCGCTGCTGAAAGCGAGCTTCGCGCTGAGCTTCGCGCAGATCGGCCTGATCACGCTGACCTACCAGATCAGCGCATCGCTGCTGCAGCCGCTGATCGGCCTGTACACCGACAAGCGTCCGCAGCCGAATTCGCTGGCGATCGGCATGAGCTTCACGCTCTGCGGCCTGCTGCTGCTGGCGTTCGCGCCGAGCTTTCCGATGGTGCTGATGGCGGCGGCGCTGGTCGGCACCGGTTCGTCGATCTTCCATCCGGAATCGTCGCGCGTCGCACGGATGGCGTCGGGCGGCCGCCACGGTCTCGCGCAGTCGCTGTTCCAGGTCGGCGGCAATGCCGGCAGCGCGGTCGGGCCGCTGCTCGCGGCGGCGATCGTGCTGCCGCACGGCCAGCGCAGCGTCGTCTGGTTCTCGTTCGCCGCATTGCTGGCGATCGCGGTGCTGTGGCAGGTCGGCATCTGGTATCGCCGCCAGCACCAGGCGTCGGTGGCGAAGCCGAAAGCCGCGCGTGCGTCGAACCTGCCGCGCGCGACGGTGCGGCGCGCGATGATCGTGCTGATGCTGCTGGTGTTCTCGAAGTACTTCTATCTCGCGAGCATCACCAGCTATTACACGTTCTATCTGATCAAGCGCTTCGGTGTGTCGGTGCAATCGGCGCAGGTCTATCTGTTCGCGTTCCTGTTCGCGGTCGCCGCCGGCACCGTGCTCGGCGGGCCGATCGGCGATCGTGTCGGCCGCAAGCAGGTGATCTGGGTGTCGATCCTCGGCGTCGCGCCGTTCACGCTGCTGCTGCCGCATGTCGGTCTGGCGTGGACCGGCGTGCTGAGCGTGATCATCGGCTTCGTGCTGGCGTCGGCGTTCTCGGCGATCCTGGTGTTCGCGCAGGAACTGGCGCCGGACAAGGTCGGCACGGTGTCCGGCCTGTTCTTCGGGTTCGCGTTCGGCATGGGCGGCATCGCCGCCGCCGTGCTCGGCAAGTTCGCCGATCTGTACGGCATCGAGGCGGTGTATCGCGCGTGCGCGTTTTTCCCGCTGCTCGGCGTGCTGACCGTGCTGTTGCCCGATCAGCGCGGCGGCCGGCTGGTCGCGCGAGCCTGAAGCGATGCGCGGCGTATAGTCGGTCCCGGGCTTCGAACGGGGACGACGATGGCTGGAATCGAAGTGGCGAAGGCGGCGGATGTCGTGGAAGGCGCGGCCCTGGCCGTGCGCGCGGCGGGGCGCCCGATCCTGTTGTCGCGCGTCGCCGGCAGGCTCTGCGCGGTCGAGAACCGCTGCCCGCATCTGGGCCTGCCGCTGGCACGCGGCAGGATCGTCGATGGCACGATTCGCTGCCCGTTCCACGGCTCGCGCTTCGAGCTGTGCAGCGGCGCCAATCTCGACTGGGTCAACGCGGTCGCCGGTCTGCCGCTGCCGGTCTGGAGCCGCAGGCTC
>DASSVA010000472.1:0-4444 GCA_035706385.1 Solimonas sp.
GCTCGCCGGGCCGGGCGTCGACCAGCATCGCCAGCAGCTGGCTGCCTTCGTCCTGCGGCTCGACCCAGCCGTCGCGATAGACCGCCGTGTTTTGCAGCGCGGCGCGGCGCGGCAGGCGCAGTCCCCACGGCGACCACGGCGTTTCCATCGGCGCCAGTCCCGCATCGCGCAGCGCGGCGGCGGCGCGCGCTCGCGAGGTCTTCAGCAGATTGACGCGCAGATCGACCGGCGCCTCGCGATTCAGCGCGTCCGCCAGCGCGCGCGTCTCCGCGTCGCCGTATTGCGCCTGCCAGCGCGACCAGATCTCCGCCGGCACGTTGTGGCGCTCGGCGTCGGTCAGCGCATCGTCGTCGAACGCCGCGAGGCGCGCGGCTGCGGCGTCGACGACGGCTGCGCCGGTCAGCGCGCGCAGCGCATCGCGATCGAGCAGACCGGCCGACAGCGCATGCACAGACAGCCAGTCTTCGGTCGACGCCTGCGCGCCGGCGATCCGCTGCAGCCGCATCGCGTCGCGCAGGACACCGTAGATCAGCGTCGTGACGTTGCCGCGATCGCGGCCGCCCATCTGCCGGTGCTCGCGAAACCAGTGGCCGAGCGCGGCATCGGCGGCCTGGCCGTCGCGAACCCTGTCCAGCAGCGTGACCGCGGCCTGCCAGTGTGCGGGCCGGATGCGTGCACCGGCCGCCGGCTGCGCCGTCGCCGGTGGGCAATCATTGACCGTTCGTCGGCTCATCAAATACAACCTATTGTGTTTGGAAAGGGGCAATGACACGATCAGTCGTGGCTGGCGAATCGTAAGCCGTGGGGCTTATGAAGCCGCCATATTTCGACGGCTTGAAGGAGATTCCCATGGCTGCTGCCAAGAAAGCGAAGAAAGCTGCTCCGAAAAAAGCGAAGAAAAAGTAATTCCAGATCGACAACTCAGGCGCGGCGCCGCAAGGCCCCGCGCCTGTTTTGTCTTCGACGGTTCGCAATCATGGCGGCGTCCTCGACGTCGCCATGATCGTTTCCGACGGTCCGTTTCATTGCACCGCACCGCTGCACGCCGAACGACGGCGATGCTAGATTCCGATCATTCCATTTGCCATCACTTTCGAGGAACGCATCCCGTATGGAAAGGACCGCGCTGGTCGTCGACGATTCAAAATCGGCACGCTTTGCGTTGCGCCGGCATCTGGAAAGCCACGCGTTCAAGGTCGACACCGCGGACAGCGCGCAGGATGCGTATCGCATCGTCAACGAACAGCGCCCCGACCTGATCTTCCTCGATCACATCATGCCCGGCATCGACGGCTTCGAGGCGATGCGCCGGCTCAAGCAGGACCCGCAGACGGCGACGATCCCGATCGTGATCTGCTCGTCGAACGAAGGCGAAGCGTTCATCGCCGAAGCGCGCGATCAGGGCGCGGCCGACGTGCTGCCGAAACCGCCGACGCAGGAGCATCTGCAGCGATTGCTGATGTCGATCGAACTGCGCGAGCGCGAGCAGGAAATCGAAGCGAGCCTGAGCGAAGCGCAGGCTACCGAGTCGGTCGACGACGGCCATGTGCTGCGCGACGACGATCAGCCGGCGCTGGCCGCCGATGTCCTCGCCGCAACACCGCCGGCGCAAAACGCGTCGCTGCCGCCATCCGCCGAATTGCAGGCTCTGCAGACGCGCATCGATGCGCTCGAACAGCGCTTCGATCGCGAACTCGCCGAACTGCGCGCGCAGTTCGCGCGCGAACTGGAGCATGCCGAGCGCAAGGCACTGGAGCGCGTCGCGCAAGCGCTGTTGCAGGCCTGCCGCACGCCTGAATCCTGAAGAAGCTGTTGCTCGCTGCGATTCCTTCACGAACGCCGCGTGCTCGCGGCATTCAGCGCGGCGTGCTGAACGCCGCCCATGCCAGCGACAGCCAGCCGAGCAGGAACAGCAGGCCGCCGAATGGCGTGATCGCGCCGAGCACGCGCACACCGCTCAACGCCAGCGCGTAGAGGCTGCCAGAAAACAGCAGGATGCCGAGCGCAAAACAGATACCGGCGACGTTCAGCGCACGCGCCGGCTGCTGCGCGATCCACAGTCCGACCAGCAGCAACGCGAGCGCGTGATAGAACTGGTAGTCGACGGCGGTCTTCCAGATCGCCAGCATGTCGGCGGACAGACGCGCACGCAGCGCATGTGCGCCGAATGCGCCGAACGCGACGCCGAGAAAGCCGTACAGCGCGCCGGTCGTCAGCCACAGTTTCATGCTGCGCCGCCTTCGACGACCCGGAACCGGATGCCGCGCGCCTGCAGTCGCGTGAGCAGCGCATCGCCCATCGCCTGCACCGGCGTCACGCAACCGGAAGTGTGCGGCAGCTTGTCGAACGCCAGCGACAGCGCCGATTCGGCGAGCATCTTCGCCGTCTCGGTATAGCCCGGGTCGCCGCCCGACACTTCGCAACGCACGGCACGGCCGCCGCCTTCGCCGAGAAAATTGATCTTGAACCAGCTCTTCGCGCGCCGTTCGGCGCTCGGTCCGTCGCCGCTGCCGCGAATCTTCAGCAGACGTTCGCGCGTCGGTTTGAACTGCGCCGCCGCGGCGACCGCCGCGACGCCGCCGGTCAACTGCACGACCGAGCGCAGCTTCTTGAGCTGCACGTAATGGCCGTAACGAAAATCCGGACCGTAGCGGTCGAGTGCCGCGGCACTGCGGCGAACGATCTGCGGATCGATCGTCGGCAATGGCAGCGCCCAGCTGTCGAGCGCCTGCACGTAACGCAGTCCATGATGCAGCGCGCCGATGCGGCGATCGACCGGCCGGCCTTCGCGCTGGCGCCGCTCGCGGCGCAGCTTCGCCGATTCACCGAAGCGTGACATCGCCAGCACCGCCGAATGCAGCGTGCCGCCGGAGAACTGCCCGCCGGCGCGCACGAAGCCCTGGATCCGCAGCGGCACGTCGGCCGGCAGTTGCTGCACGGTGAACCAGCAACCGAGGTCATGCGGAATGCTGTCGAAACCGCAGCAGTGGACGATGCGCGCGCCGCTGTCGCGCGCGCGGTCGTGGTGGCGCAGCCACATCGCGTCGACGAATTCGGGCTCGCCGGTGAGATCGACGTAATCGGTGCCGGCCGCCGCGCACGCGGCGACAACCGGCTCGCCGTGCACGAGATACGGACCGACGGTGGTGACGACGACCCGCGCGCTGCCGGCCATCTTCTCCAGCGACGCCGCATCGTCGACATCGACCTGCAGCAGATCGAGCGACTGCGTGTGCGGCTGGCCGTCGGCGAGGCGCGCGCGCACCAGTTTCAGCTTGTCGGGTGAGCGGCCGGCGAGCGCCCATTTCAGATCGGCGCCGCCGTGCGCGGCGAGGTATTCCGCGGTCAGCTGGCCGGTGAAGCCGGTCGCGCCCAGCAGGACAAGATCGTACTTGCGTCGTTTCGCCATGCCGGCTCCTCGTGGTCTTTCATCATATCGTCCGCACCGCCCGCGCGGCAGGGGCGTCGGCCGCTCAGCCGCGTTCGCCGAACTCGACGTCGGTCACGCGCGCGTTGTCGAGATGGACGATGCGCATCAGCCGGCCGCGACCGAAGTTGTAGACCCATTCCTCGCGGTAGACGATTTCCCAGCTGTCGTACGCGCGGCGCGGATCGTAGATCCGGTCGTAGCGATCGACCGGCGCCTGCACGACATCGGCGACCTTGGTCGCCGGCTCGCCGCATTGCGCGAGCAGGCGGTACTTGCTCATGCCGCGGACGATGCCGCGCTGCGCGCAGTCGCCGGGGCCGTCGTCGGCGAAGCCGTAACCGTCGTCGTCGATCCGCTGCAGCCGGCCCTGCCGGAAGCGCAACACGCGCAGCAACTGGCTGGAACCGAAGTTGTAGGTCCATTCCTCGACATTGCCGAGATAACCGCCGCCGTACGCGCCGGGCTGCGCCCAGACGTCGCGATAGCTCGGCTCGCCGCAGATCGCCAGCAGTTCGGCGGCGGTCATGCCGACGCTGGCGATGCGCGAACCGCAGCGCATCGATTCCGCTGCCGGCGACGGGACCGGCAGCATCAGCAGCCCGCACAGGACGAGCAGGATCGAAATCGGCTTCATGAGTATGCTTGCGAACCTTCGCAAGTGATTGCGCGTCATTAAAGCGCCTTTTCGCGGACTCCACCATGAACGCACGCCTTCTCGTTTCTGTGCTGTTGCTGCTGTCGGCGGCGACGCTCGCGCATGCCGCGCCGGTCCGGGTCGGCCCGGTCGAGGCGGAACTGATCGCCGAACGCGACGCGCTGGTCGCCGGCCACACCAACTGGGTCGCGCTGCGGCTGAAGCCCGATCCGCAATGGCACGTCTACTGGCGCAATCCCGGCGATTCGGGGATTCCGACCAAGCTCGAATGGCGCTTGCCGAACGGCATCGCCGCCGGCGACATCGTCTGGCCGTATCCGCAGATCGAGCGGCTCGGCGATCTGGCCAATTACGGCTAC
>DASSVA010000473.1:0-4324 GCA_035706385.1 Solimonas sp.
GCGGCCTGCGCCGCCGTCTTCTGCATCGACGGGCGCGTCGCGAACTGTGCGTACCACGCGGCGAGCGCGTCGTGGCCGCGCCGCCATTCGAGATACGGCATGCGCAGATCGAGATCGCCAAGCGCGCAGCCGATCGTGATCTCGACCGTCGTCGGCGTTTCCTGCAGCAGTTCGGCGGCTTCGGCGTCGAGCTGGGCAGCCGCGCGGTGGATTGCCGCGGCCTGACGGTCGAGAAACACCTGGTAGATGATGCCTTCCGGCCGGCGCTTCTCGCTGATCGACGCGGCGACGGCGTCGATGATGCCTTCGGCGAGATACTGGCGACGCAGCGCGCCCCAGCGCCGCGCGCCGCTCGGCAGCGCCGCGAGGCCGTGGCCGCGCGTGAACAGGTAGCTGATGATGAGGTTCGAATCGGGCAGCGCTTCGCCCTGCTCGGTGATCAGCGCCGGGACTTTCGACAGCGGATTGATCGCGAGAAAGTCGGCCGGCGGATCGTAGGGATCGACCTCGATCTCGTCGATCTGCCCGGCCAGCCCGAGTTCTTCGATGACGACGCGCACGCGCCGCGCATACGGCGACGACAGGCTGCGATAAAGACGCATCTTGCTGTCGGGTTCGCTCACGGTCGCTGGCGGCTTGCGGGCATGTCGCGATTATCGCCGCCCGCGGCGGCGCACGCACGACCGCGCGTCGCGACGATATGCGCGGCCGGCGTTCGCGGTCTCAGCTGCCGGCGAGCTTGTCGAGATAGCGCTCGGCGTCGAGCGCCGCCTGGCAGCCGGTGCCGGCCGAGGTGATCGCCTGGCGATAGACGTGATCCATCACGTCGCCGGGTGCGAACACGCCCGGCACGCTGGTCGCCATCGCATCGCCGCTGCTGCCGGAATGCACGCTGATGTAGCCGCCGTTCATCTTCAGCTGGCCTTCGAACATCGCGGTGTTCGGCGAATGGCCGATCGCGATGAACACGCCCTTGAGCGCGATGTCGCGCGTCGTGCCGTCCTTGTGATTCTTCACGCGCATGCCGGTCACGCCGGAGTCGTCGCCGAGCACTTCCTCGAGACCCGAATCCCAGAGGATTTCGACCTTGCCTTCCTGTTCTTTCCTGAACAGCTTGTCGTGCAGGATCTTCTCGCCGCGGAACTTGTCGCGGCGGTGCACGACCGTCACCTTGCTGGCGATGTTGGCGAGATACAGCGCTTCCTCGACCGCGGTGTTGCCGCCGCCGATGACGGCGACTTCCTGGCCTTTGTAGAAAAAGCCGTCGCAGGTCGCGCAGGCCGACACGCCCTTGCCGCGGAACGCCTGTTCGCTGGCCAGGCCGAGATACTTCGCGCTCGCGCCGGTCGTGATGATCAGCGCATCGCAGCTGTATTCGCCCTGGTCGCCTTTCAGCGTGAACGGCCGCTTCGAAAGGTCGACCGAATGGATGTGGTCGTAGATGAAGCTGGTTTCGAAGCGTTCGGCATGCTTCTGCATGCGCGCCATCAGGTCCGGACCCATCAGGCCCTCGACGTCGCCGGGCCAGTTGTCGACTTCGGTCGTCGTCATCAGCTGGCCACCGACTTCGAGGCCGGTGATCAGCGCCGGTTTCAGGTTGGCGCGCGCCGCGTAGACGGCGGCGGTGTACCCGGCCGGGCCGGAACCGAGGATGATCAGGCGGTGATGCTGATGACTCATGAGTCTCTCTGGTTTTTCGGGCAACGCACTATCTGGGGCCGATACGGCCGGTGCACAAGGCGGGTCCGCCATTGTCGCCGCGGCCGCGATGCCGCGGCGCGCCGGGCAGTCATGACGCCGCCGGGGCGGCGTCCGGCAGATCGGTCCGTTTCCCGCTATTTTACGCATAGCGCTGTTCGATCATGAACTTGCGCCTGTCATCGAAACGTCACGCTTCATTCATATGCTGCCGGCATGAAACGAAGGAACGAACGGGCATGCAGGGCAAACTGATACTGATCGTCGACGATGAGGCGCCGATTCGCGAGATGCTGCGCTTCGCGCTGACGCGCGCGCATTTCCGCGTCGCCGAAGCCGGCGACGCGCAGGCCGCGCGGCTGCGGATCGCCGACGAGCGCCCCGACCTGATCCTGATGGACTGGATGATGCCGGGCCTGTCGGGCGTCGAGCTGACCCGCGAATTGAAGGCCCAATCGACGACGCTCGACATCCCGGTGATCATGGTGACCGCACGCGTCGAGGAGGAAGACAAGATCCGCGGCCTGAACATCGGCTGCGACGATTACGTCTCCAAGCCGTTCTCGTACCCGGAGCTGATCGCCCGCATCCAGGCGGTGCTGCGCCGCGCGACGCCGGGCGGCGAGGACGAGAAACTGTCGGCGAGCGGACTCGAAGTCGACGCCGCCAGCCAGCGCGTCACCGCGCAGGGCAAGCCGGTCCACCTCGGTCCGACCGAATACCGCCTGCTGCACTTTTTCATCAGCCACCCGGAACGGGTCTATTCGCGCGAACAGGTGCTCGATCGCGTCTGGGGGCAGAACGTCTACGTCGAGGAACGGACCGTCGACGTGCACATCCGCCGCCTGCGCAAGGCGCTGGAACCGTTCGGCTACGACGAAATGGTGCAGACCGTGCGCGGCTCGGGTTACCGCTTTTCCGAGAAGGTCTGACCGTCCGCGATGACGAAGCCGGCCACGGCGCAGGACGGTGGAACCGAGGACGATGCGCCGGACGCGCGGTCGTCGTCGCATTCGCCGTATGCCGCGCTGCTCGGGCGTGCGTTCATTCGTGTCGGACTGGTCGTCGGTGCCGGGCTGATCGCCGGCGCGTTCTTTCATCATCCGGCGCTCGGCGGACTGATCGCGCTGCTGTTGTTCGTCTGCCTGCAATTGCGGCAACTGGTCCGCCTGCGCGCATGGCTGCTCGCGCCGAAACGCTATTTCCTGCCGGACGCGACCGGCATCTGGGGCGAAGTCTTCGATCTGCTGATCGATCTGCAGCGCAAGAACCGCAAGCGCAAGAAACGTCTGACGCTGATGCTCGCCGAGTTCCAGGCATCGACCGCGGCGCTGCCGGACGGCGCGGTCGTACTCGGCGATCGCGGCGAAATCTCCTGGTTCAACGCCGCGGCCCGGCAACTGCTCGGACTGCGCGCACCGCAGGATCTCGGCATCCGCATTCCGAATCTCATCCGCCATCCGAGCTTCACCGAGTTCTTCGAGCGCGGCGAGTTCGAGCACGAGACCGAAGCGCCGTCGCCGATCAGCCGCAAGCGGCTGCTGTCGCTGCGCATCATTCCGTACGGCAACGACCAGAAGCTGCTGATCGTCCGCGACGTTTCCGAGCGTCGCCAGCTCGACGCCGCGCGCCGCGACTTCGTCGCCAACGCCTCGCACGAACTGCGCACGCCGCTGACCGTGCTGCGCGGCTATCTCGACCTGATGGACATGGAAGCGCAGGGCGAGGGGCCGCTGGCGATGTGGCATGCGCCGATCGTCGAGATGCGCAACCAGGCGCTGCGGATGGAAGCGCTGGTCAACGACATGCTCAAGCTCGCGCGGCTCGAAGCCGGCCGCGCCAGCATGCGCGACGAACTGCTGCAGGCGCCGATGCTGATCGCGCGCGCGATCGACGAAGCCAGGGCGGTGTCGAAAGGCCAGCATCGCTTCGAACAGGACATCGACGCCGCGCCGCTGCTGATCGGCGGCGAGACCGAGTTCTACAGCATCATCACCAACCTGCTGACCAACGCCGTGCGCTATACGCCGCCCGGCGGCGTGGTCCGCGTCAGCTGGCAGCGCAGCGCCGACGGCGCGCGCTTCGCGGTCGCCGACACCGGCATCGGCATCGCCAGCGACAACATCCCGCGGCTGACCGAACGTTTCTATCGCGTCGACGTCGGCCGTTCGCGCGCATCCGGCGGCACCGGGCTCGGACTGTCGATCGTCAAGCACGCGCTCGAAGCGTTCGATTCGCATCTGGAGATCGACAGCGAACCGGGCGTCGGCTCGACGTTCTTCTGCCGGTTTCCTGCGCATCGCGTGCAGCTCGCGTCGTCGCCGCTCACCGTGGCGGCGCCGGCCGATGATGGCGATACGCGCACGGAGCATTCCTAGCGACTCTTTCGTCATTGCGAGCCGCGACGCGGCGAAGCAATCCAGCAGCACCGCCTGATCGAGTGGCAGGCTGGATTGCTTCGTCGGCCTTCGGCCTTCTCGCAATGACGAAATTCAAATTCCGGTCGAACGGCTGCGTGCGCACAGCGCTTACAATCGGCGCGCACTTCCATCCGTCACTCGCGATGTCCCGCTGGCGTCCGCCGTCCGAAAAATCGTCGCCGTACATCACCGCCGAAGGTCACGCG
>DASSVA010000474.1:0-2148 GCA_035706385.1 Solimonas sp.
TACATGGGCGACGCTATCATGGCGTTCTGGGGCGCGCCGCTGGCCGATCCGGAACATGGCTTCCACGCCGTGCAGGCCGGCCTCGACATGATCCGCCGCCTGCGCGAGCTCGACGCCGATTTCGCGGCGCGCGGCTGGCCGAAGCTGCAGATCGGCGTCGGCATCAATTCCGGCAAGATGAGCGTCGGCAACATGGGCTCGGAATTCCGCCGCGCGTACACGGTGATGGGCGATGCGGTGAACCTCGGTTCGCGCGTCGAAGGGCTGACCAAGGAATACGGCGTGTCGATCATCTGCACGCAGGCGACGCGCGACACGATGCCGTCCGACTGGGCGTTTCGCGAGCTCGACCTGGTCTGCGTCAAGGGCAAGCGCGAACCGGTCGCGATCTACGAGCCGATCGGTCCGAAGGATGGACTCGACCCCGGACTGCGTCAGGATCTGGCGCGTCATCGCGGCGCGCTGAAGCTGTATCGCGAGCAGAACTGGGATGCGGCGGAAACCGAGTTCCGGAATCTGGCCGGCGGCGGTCGTCCGCACCCGGTCTACGCGCTGTTCCTCGAACGGATCGCGATCCTGCGCCGGGAGCCGCCGGGCCAGCCGTGGGACGGCGCGTTCACGTTCACCCACAAGTAGTTTCCGGCGGCCACCCGGCAGCCGACGGCCGGCCGGAAATACCGGCGCGAATGTCCGCTTGAGTTGCATGGCGCTGTCCCCACAATGAGGGGACGACGGTAAACTGACGCCATGAGCAACGAGGTCAAACGCGGTGATTCCGGCCAGGGTCTGGCGCTCGAGGAGGCCAGACCGAAACTGGCGCGCCCGCCGATGTGCAAGGTCGTCGTCATCAACGACGATTACACGCCGATGGAATTCGTGGTGCAGGTCTTGCAGCAGTTCTTCCGGCATTCCCGCGAAAAGGCGGTACAGATCATGCTGGAGATTCATACGGCCGGTCGCGGCGTCGCCGGCGTCTATCCGGCCGAGGTCGCCGAGACCAAGACGGCGCAGGTCAACGCCTACGCCCGCAAGAATCAGCATCCGCTGCTGACCGTGATGGAAAAAGTCCAGGGATGAGCAGACAGTTGACGTGACGTGAAACGGAATTTTCTTGAAGTGGTCTTTTATCAGGATGCACAGGTCGCGCTCGCGCGCGGAGGTCGCTGATGCTTAGCGAAGAACTGCAGAAAGCTCTCGATGCGGCATTCGTCTCGGCGCGCATGGAAGGCCATGAATTGCTGACGGTCGAGCACCTGTTGCTGGCGCTTTTGTCGGACACGCACGTCGCCGAAGCGCTGAATTCGGGCGGCGCCGATACCGACAAGCTCGAACGGGCGCTGAAGGAATACATCCGCGACCACATCCAGTCGATCCGCGACGTCGAGAAGCACGAAGTGCAGCCGACGCTGTCGTTCCAGCGCGTGCTGCAGCGCGCGATCTATCACGTGCAGGCCGCCGGCAAGAAACAGGTGTCGACGCTCAACGTGCTGGTCGCGATCTTCTCCGAGAAGGACACGCACGCGGTGTTTCTGCTCGGCGAGCAGGGCGTCACCCGGCTCGACATCGTCAACTTCATCTCGCACGGTATCGCCAAGAACGGCGCGGCGCCGGAGAAGCCGGTCGAGCAGGAGCAGAACGAGGACGGCAGCGACAAGGGCCAGTCGCAGAGCGCGCTCGAACAGTACGCGGTCAACCTGAACGAGCGCGCGGCGGAAGGCCGCATCGATCCACTGATCGGCCGTGATCTCGAAGTCGAGCGCGTCATGCAGACGTTGTGCCGCCGCCGCAAGAACAATCCGCTGCTGGTCGGCGAGGCCGGCGTCGGCAAGACCGCGATCGCCGAAGGCTTGGCGTGGCTGATCGTCGAAGGCCGCGTGCCGGACCTGCTGAAGAACGCCGTCGTCTACAGCCTCGATCTCGGCAGTCTGATCGCCGGCACCAAATACCGCGGCGATTTCGAGAAACGCTTCAAGGCCGTCATCAACGAGCTGCAGAAGCGGCCCGGCTCGATCGTCTTCATCGACGAGATTCACATGATCATCGGCGCCGGCGCCGCGAGCGGTGGCGTGATGGACGCGTCGAACCTGCTCAAGCCGCTGCTCGCGTCCGGCGAACTGCGCTGCATGGGTTCGACGACCTACCAGGAAT
>DASSVA010000475.1:0-4742 GCA_035706385.1 Solimonas sp.
TCGATGCACTGGCCGATGATGTGATCGATCTCGCGCACGTCGCGCAGCACCGGCGTCCAGTCCTCGTCGGGACGCGCGCGCAGTTCGATCGCGGCCTGGATGCGCGCGAGCGGCGAGCGCAGATCGTGCGACATGCCGGCCAGCATCATTTCGCGTTCCTGGTTGCTGCCGCGCAACTGGCGCGCGAGCCGGTGCAGCGCGGCGCCGATCTGCCGCAGTTCGCTCGGCGCCGACATGCCGCCGGCCGCCGGCACGCTGCCGTGCTCGATGTCTTCGATCGCGCCGAGCAGGCCGCGGATCGGCCAGCGCACGATCAGCGAGAACGCGAGCATCGCCAGCACGACGACGATGCCGAGACTGGCAACGTTGATCCACAGGAAGTGCGCGCGGATCGCGCCGAACTCGAACGGCGCCGGACCGAACGTGCGGATGCCGGCGACCGCGCGCGGTTCGCCGGCCGGCGGCGGAACACCGTCGACGCGCAGCGACGGGCGATCGTCTCCGGGCGGCGGCGGGCGTGCGGTCGAGAACGCGAAGAAACGATCGCCGCCGACGCCCGCCCGCATGTGCAGCACGCGATCGACGCTGCCGTCCGGATTGACGTGCACGCAGCCGCGCTCGTCCTTCGTCATCTCGTCCGGACCGCAGCTGCGAATGTGGATCGCCAGTTCCGGCGGCGGGAAGAAACGCAGCAGTGCGAGATTGATGGTCGGCACCATCACCACCGCCGCAGCGACCAGCAGACCGAGCAGGACGCGCAGGCTCATGCCGGCTGATCGGGCACGAACATGTAGCCGCGGCCCCAGACGGTCTGGATGTAGCGCGGCGTCGACGGATCGGGCTCCAGCACCTGGCGCAGGCGCGAGATCAGGATGTCAATCGAACGCGACAGCGCGTCGCTCGGCCGGCCGCTGGTCAGCGTCATCAGTTCGTCGCGGTTCAGCACGCGGCGCGCGTGCAGCACCAGTGCTTCGAGCAGCTGGTATTCGCGCGTGGTGATGTGCACGGCCTCGCCGCCGCGACTCAGCGTCCGTGACCACAGATCGAGTTCGAAGTCGCCGATGCGCATGGTCTTCGGCGTCATCGCGGTCTCGGCGCGCGCGGTCTGGCCGATGCGGCGCAGCACGGTGAAGATCCGCGCGACCAGTTCGCGCAGGTTGCACGGCTTGGCGAGGTAATCGTCGGCGCCGACTTCGAGCCCGACGATGCGATCGACGTCGTCGCCCTTCGCCGACAGGATGATGATCGGGATCGGCGACGCGGCGCTGCGCAGACGCCGGCACAGCGCGATGCCGTCCTCGTCCGGCAACATCAGGTCGAGCACGATCAGGTCGAAGCGGCCGCGCGTCAGCGCGCGCACCGCCGCGGCCGCGGTCGACGCGCCGTCGGACTCGATGCCGTGCCGCAACAGATACTCGGCCGTCATCTGGCGCAGGCGCACGTCATCGTCGACCAGCAAGACTTTCGCTTTCATTTCCTGCCAATCCCAAGGCTGCGCCCGCCAGTCTGACCGAAGAACTTGCGGCTCGTTCCATCTCGATACACTTCGAAACAATTCTCGAAACGGCCGACACCGCACGGGCCTGCGATCGCCACTACCGTGGCGCCATTCCCGCACCCGTCCGGCCCATGTCCTTTCCGAACCGCTGCACGTTTCACCGTCTCGCGCTGTCGCTCGCCGCCGCTGGCCTGCTGAGCGGCTGCGAAGCCAAGCTCGGCGCCGACCTCGCCGTCAGTGCGCCGGCCACGACGATCAGGGCGGTGACGCTGGCCGTCCCCGAAGTCGATTTCGAGGACAGCGACGGCGCCGTCCACAGCTTCGACACCGAACGGAGCGATGCCTTCGATACGCTGCAGCATTACAGCGACGACGACGACGGCAACGACGCCGATACCTTCAAGCTGTTCAGCGACAACGATGCGAAAGGCGATTACGTCGCGATCCGGCCGCGTTTCGACATCGACGACGCGACCGTCACCGACAGCAGCGGCACGCAATATCCGCTGACGCTCGCCGCGCAGCCGGACTATCAGAACTATCCGCTCGACGTCGGCAACGACGATTCGGCGAATCTGGTGCTGACGCTGGAGCTGCCGTTCTCGCTGATCGACCAGGTCGCCAGCAGCGGCGGTTACGAACTGCAGCCGGTGTTCCGCATCGCCGACGTCAAGACCGCCGGCACGATCAGCGGCTCGATCGCGACCGCGCTCGTGCAGGCCAGCGGCTGCCGCAACGGCCGCAGCGCCGGCAGCGGCGTCGCCGCTTATCTGTACGCGGGCAGCGGCGTGACGCCGACCGACTATTTCCGCTCCGATGCGGTCGTCAACGTCAAGCAGCCGCTCGCCGCGGCATTCGTCCATTACAGCGCCGACGACGACGCCTACGATTTCGAGATCGACAACGTCGCGCCGGACAGCTACACGGTCGCATGGACCTGCCAGGCCGATGCCGAGCAGCCGGACGTCGACGACGGCCTGGTCTTCCAGGACAGCGAGACGGTGACGGTTTCCAGCTCGGCGACCAGCACGGTCGATTTCACGGAGTAAGGCCGGCGTTCACCCTTTCGTTCCGTCATTGCGAGGAGGCCGCCGGCCGACGAAGCAATCCGGCGACACGGCGAGATCAGGCCGCAGAGCTGGATTGCGTCGTCGCTGTGCTCCTCGCAATGACGGCATGCCTGCATCATCCGCCCGCCACCGCTCACGGACGCGGCGCGCCCTTCGCCGTCAACGCGCGCACGCGCTCGCGCAGCCAGACGTGGCCCGCGTCGTGCTCGGCGTTGCGGTGCCAGTACATCATCACCTGCAGGCCCGGCAGATCGAGCGGCAGGCGCGCGAGCTTCAGCGGCAGATGCGCGGTGAACCACTCGCCGTAATAACGCGGCAGCACCAGCAGCAGATCGCTGGTCGCGGCAATGTGGCAGGCGGCGTAGTAATACTGGCAGCGCAGCGCGACGTCGCGGCGCAGACCTTCGCGCTGCAGCACGACGTCCTCGAGCACCAGCCCGGCGCGGCGCGACGACACCGCGACGTGACGCGCGGCCAGCCACTGCTTCACCGTCAGCCGTCCGCGCGCGAGCGGATGATCGGGCCGCATCGCCACGCACAGCATTTCCTCGAACAGTGGTTCCTGGACGATGTCCTCGCCGGCCGGCATCGGCACGTCGATCGACAGGTCGAGCGTGCCGGCGGCGAGTTCGCGGTCGAGCCGCCGCCGCTCGATGCGCGCGCTCTGCAACTGCATGCGCGGCGCGGCGGCGAGCAGTTCCTGCGTCAGCCGCGGCAGCAGCGCGAACTCGATCACGTCGCGCATGCCGAGCACGAAGCGCCGGCCGCTCGATGCCGCGTCGAACGCCTGCGGCGCGGCCAGCGTGCGCTGCAGCACCTGCAGCGCGGCGGCGATTTCCGGCGCCGCCGCCCGCGCGCGCGGCGTCGCCGCGACGCGGCGGCCGTCGCGGACGAACAGCGGATCGTCGAACTGCACGCGCAGCCGCGCGAGCGCGTTGCTGATCGCCGGCTGCGTCAGATGCAATTGCGCCGCCGCCTGCGTCAGGCTGCCGGAACGGAACACGGCGTCGAACACGCGGAACAGGTTGAGATCGACACGATTGCCGACGCGTGCGGCCGGCGTTTTCATTCATTCACCATATGAATGTGACGTCATTCAGAAATATTAGTCGACCGAATGATACGGCGGATTTATGGTGTGCATCCCCCGCCGACATCCCGGAGACCACGATGGACTTTGCCCACAGCCCGCGCGCCCAGGACCTGCTCAAGCGCGTGCGCGCGTTCATGCGCGATCACGTCCGGCCGGTCGAGGAGGCGCTGCTGCGCGAACAGCTGACCGCGCGGCGCGGCGGCGAATGGACACAGTGGCAGGTGTCGCCGCAGGTCGAGGCGTTGAAAGCGAAGGCGCGCGGCGCCGGCCTGTGGAACCTGTTCCTGCCGGACGCCGAGCTCGGCGCCGGCCTCGCGCACGTCGAATACGCGCCGCTCGCCGAGGAAATGGGCAAGAGCTTCATCGCGCCGGAGGTGTTCAACTGCAATGCGCCGGACACCGGCAACATGGAAGTGCTGTGGAAGTACGGCAGCGACGAACACAAAGCGCGCTGGCTCAAGCCGCTGCTCGCCGGCGAGATCCGCTCGGCGTTCTGCATGACCGAACCGGACGTCGCGTCGAGCGACGCGACCAACATGCAGGCGACCGCCGTCGTCGACGGCGACGAAGTCGTCATCAACGGCAGGAAGTGGTGGTCGACCGGCATCGGCCATCCGAACTGCCGCTTCGTGATCTTCATGGGCCTGTCCGACAGCGGCGCGCACCGTCACCAGCAGCACAGCATGGTGATCGTGCCGCTCGATACGCCCGGCGTGAAAATCCAGCGCATGCTCCCGGTGTTCGGCGAATACGACGAGCCGTACGGTCACGGCGAAGTGCATTTCACCGACGTGCGCGTGCCGACAGCCAACATCATCAAGGGCGTCGGCAAGGGCTTCGAGATCGCGCAGGGCCGGCTCGGTCCGGGCCGCATCCATCACTGCATGCGCTGCATCGGCGCCGCCGAGCGCGCGCTCGAACTGATGATCGAACGCGGCCTCACGCGCGTCGCGTTCGGCAAGCCGCTGATCCAGCTCGGCGGCAACCGCGAGCGGATCGCCGACCTGCGCATCGCGATCGACCAGGCGCGGCTGCTGACGCTGTACGCGGCGTGGAAGATCGACAAGATCGGCGTGCACGC
>DASSVA010000476.1:0-4638 GCA_035706385.1 Solimonas sp.
GACGTTGTTGTCGGCGTGCGCGCCGCCGTTGATGACGTTCATCATCGGCACCGGCAGCGTCACGCTGGAGATGCCGCCGAGATGCTGGAACAGCGGCAGGAAGTTCTCGTCGGCGGCGGCCTTCGCGGTCGCCAGCGACACCGCGAGGATCGCGTTCGCGCCGAGCTTCGATTTGTTGTGCGTGCCGTCGGCCGCGATCATCGCCTGGTCGACGACCGCCTGTTCCTGCGCATCGAGGCCGGTGACGACCCTGGCGAGCGCGCCCTCGACGTTGGCGACCGCTTTCTTCACGCCCTTGCCGAGATAGCGCGGATGCTTCGGCGCCTTCGTGCCTTTCTTCACCGCCGCCGCCCCGTCGCGCAGTTCGACCGCTTCACGCGTGCCGGTCGAAGCGCCGCTCGGCGCCGCGGCGCGGCCCACTGCACCCGATTCGAGTTCGACTTCGGCTTCCACGGTCGGGTTGCCGCGCGAATCGATGATCTCCAGGGCAGTGACTTTGACGATCTTCGACATGGGGCGGGCGCTCCGGTAGCTGGAAAAGGTCGCGAATTCTAGCGTGTGGCGTCCTCGGCCGTCATACCGCGCACGCCGCTTCTTCCCGGCCGGCGCGCAGTCTCGTTGACGCTTCACGATGCGTCGCGGACACTGCCGCAAATTTTCGATCAGACGAGAGCATGTCCGCGACCATCCACATCCAGAACATTGCCGTCGCAAACGCGGCGCCGTTCGTCCTTTTCGGCGGCATCAACGTCCTCGAATCGAAGGACATCGCCTTGCGAGCGGCCGCGGAATACGTGCGCGTCACGCGCAAACTCGGGATTCCCTACGTCTTCAAAGCCAGCTTCGACAAGGCCAATCGTTCGTCGATCCATTCGTATCGCGGCCCCGGCCTCGAAGAAGGCCTGCGCATCTTCGAAGCCGTGAAGGCCGAGTTCGGCGTACCGCTGATCACCGACGTGCACGAACCCTGGCAGGCCGCGCCGGTCGCCGAAGTCGTCGACGTCCTGCAACTGCCGGCCTTTCTCGCGCGGCAGACCGATCTGGTCGTGGCGATGGCCAAGACCGGCCGCGTCGTCAACATCAAGAAGCCGCAGTTCCTCAGCCCGCGCCAGGTCGGCAACATCGTCGAGAAATTCCGCGAAGCCGGCAACGAGCAGATCATTCTCTGCGATCGCGGCACCTGCTTCGGTTACGACAATCTGGTCGTCGACATGCTCGGCTTCGGCGTGATGAAGAAGTCGACGAACGGACTGCCGGTGATCTTCGACGTGACCCACGCGCTGCAACAGCGCGATCCCGGTGCCGCCGCATCCGGCGGACGCCGCGCGCAAGTGCTCGATCTGGCACGCGCCGGTCTCGCCACCGGCCTCGCCGGCCTGTTTCTCGAAGCGCACCCGAATCCCGCCGAAGCCAAATGCGACGGTCCCAGCGCGCTGCCGCTGGACCAGCTGGAGCCGTTCCTCGCCCAGCTCAAGGCGCTGGACGATCTGGTGAAAGGCTTCGCGCCGCTGGAAATCCGCTGAGGAAGCTCTGCGGGGATATCAAAAAACCGAAGCATGAACCGCAGATTTCGCAGATTACGCAGAAAAATGAATTATCACCGGGCATTCGCCCTGCTTGAATCTGCGTCAATCTGCGTAATCTGCGGTTCATGCCTTTTGTTTCTTGAACCGATGCGCGAGTTTCCTAAAGCATCACGCGACTTTCGCGCTTGAAGCGGCTGCGGCTGCCGGTGCGGTCTGCGCCGGCTGGTTCGCCTGATGATGCTCGCGCGCCGCCTTGACGAAGCCTTCGAACAGCGGATGGCCGTCGCGCGGCGTCGACGTGAATTCCGGATGGAACTGGCAGCCGACGAAGAACGGATGCTTCGGCAGCTCGACCATCTCGACGAGTTCGTTCTCGGCCGACTCGGCGACCAGATCCATGCCGTTTTCGGAGAGGATCTTCTTGTAGTTGTTGTTGAACTCGTAGCGATGACGATGCCGCTCGCGGATGATCTCGGCGTTGTACATCGCGCGCGACTTCGAACCGGCCTTGAGCCGGCAGGCCTGCGAACCGAGCCGCATCGTGCCGCCCTTGTCGGAACCTTCGTCGCGCTGCTGCTTGCGGCCCGCCGCGTCCTGCCACTCGGTGATCAGGCCGATCACCGGATCCGGCGTCTTCAGGTCGAACTCGGTCGAATGCGCGCGCGTCAGCCCGCAGACGTTGCGCGCGTATTCGATCACCGCGACCTGCATGCCGAGACAGATGCCGAGATACGGGATGTTGTTCTCGCGCGCATAGCGCGCCGCCATGATCTTGCCTTCGATGCCGCGCTCGCCGAAACCGCCCGGCACGAGGATCGCGTCCATGCCCTGCAGGATGCGCGCCGATTCGGTTTCGACCGCCTCGGATTCGATGTAGCGGATCTTGACGCGCGCGCCGGTGTGCAGGCCGGCATGATGCAGCGCTTCGTTCAGCGACTTGTACGCGTCGGCGAGATCGACGTATTTGCCGACCATCGCGACCTGCACTTCCATGTCGGCGTTCTGGCGCGCCTCGACGACGTGTTCCCACGCCGACAGGTCGGCCGGCCGCGCGTCGAGGCCGAAGTGATCGATCACCAGCTGGTCGAGGTTCTGCTGATGCAGCCAGCCGGGGATCTTGTAGATGTCGTCCATGTCGATCGCGGCGATCACCGCCGGATACGGCACGTTCGTGAACAGCGAGATCTTGCGGCGCTCGGCGTCCGGGATCGGCCGCTCGGTGCGGCAGATCAGCACGTCCGGCTGGATACCGATGCCGCGCAGTTCCTTGACCGAATGCTGCGTCGGCTTGGTCTTCAGCTCGCCCGACGCCTTCACGTACGGCAGCAGCGTCAGATGGACGAACATCGCATGCTTGCGGCCGAGTTCGACCGCGAGCTGGCGGATCGCTTCGAGAAACGGCAGCGACTCGATGTCGCCGACCGTGCCGCCGATTTCAACCATGCAGATGTCGGCACCGTTGACGCCGCGGCGGATACCGGCCTGGATTTCGTCGGTGATGTGCGGAATGACCTGCACGGTCTTGCCGAGATAATCGCCGCGCCGCTCCTTTTCGAGCACGTTGCGATAAATCTGACCGGTGGTCATGTTCGAATAGCGCGTGGTCTTGCCACGCAGGAAGCGTTCGTAGTGACCGAGATCGAGATCGGTTTCGGCGCCATCTTCGGTGACGAACACTTCACCGTGCTGGAACGGGCTCATCGTCCCGGCATCGACATTGATGTACGGGTCGAGCTTGATCATGCTGACCTTGAGTCCGCGCGACTCGAGGACGGCACCCAGCGAAGCGGCGGAAATACCTTTTCCGAGCGAGGACACCACGCCCCCGGTAACGAAAACGAATCGCGTCTGATGCGGCGCGTCGGGCATGGGAATGGGAAGACGATGGGTTTCGGCGATTTTACGCCGATGGCCCCGCGCACTCAAAGCGGGTCGTCGTCATTTCCGCCCGCAAGCCCGGTGCCCGCGACGCCGGCGAGCGTCGTTTCCCATCGCGGTCGCAGGCCCAGCTGCGCGGCTTTCGCGCCATGCCAGCCGCCGGCGATCGCCAGCAGCTCATCGCCGGCGTACAGCAGCGGCATCCGCACGCGCACCCACGGCGCGATGCCGCGGTCCTGGCATAGCTGCTTGAGGCTGCGGGTATGGCGGTCGCCGGCCGGCTTCAGGCGCTCGCCGCCGCGCGCGAACCGCAGCTGCAATGCGATCGCCGGCGGACGCGCGAGCCGCAAGCGGCCGAGACCGTCCGGCAAGTTCAGTTCGCGCCGGCGTGCCGGCCAGGCCAGCGCCTGTGCGGGCGGCGGCGGCAGATGCGGCAGCAAATACAGCACGTCGCGAAAGCGGCGGACTTCGCCGTGCTCATGACGCAGCAGCGGCTGCGCGTCGCCGCGCGCGCGCAGAATCTCGACGTCGAGACGCGCGAGCCGCGCCTCGGCCGGCGCCGGCCAGCGCTGCGCGAGCCAGGCGTGATACAGCGCGTTGCGGCGTCGGACCGGGTCCAGCGCCAGCAGGCCGCCGACCGACCAGCCGGCGCCGGCACGCAGCGTCTGCAGATCGAGCTGCGCCAGCGTCGCGGCGAGCGCTTCGGCATCGGCCGCGCGCTGCGCGAGCCGCGCGAGACTGGCCGGCGCCTGCGGCCAGTGTGCCGCCAGCCGCGGCATCACCTCGGCGCGCAGATACGAGCGCGCGTAACGCGGATCGCGATTATGCGGATCGTCGATCCAGCGCAGGCCGCGCCGCTGCGCTTGCGCCTGCAATGCCGCGCGCGGGCAATCGAGCAACGGCCGCCACAGACGGCCCGGCCCGAACACGCTCAGCGCCGGCATCGCCGCGAGTCCGGCGATGCCGCTGCCGCGCAACGCGCGCAGCAGCACGGTTTCCGCCTGATCGTCGCGATGATGTGCGGTCGCCAGCAGATCGCCGGGCTTCAGCACCGAAAGGAACGCCGCGTACCGCGCGTCGCGCGCCGCCGCTTCCGGCCCGCCGCCGTGCCGCCGATCGACCTGCACGCGGCGCACTGTCAGCGGCACGCCCAGTTCGCGGCACAGCGCGCGAACCTGCCGCGCCCAGCCATCCGCCGCCGCCTGCAAACCGTGATGGATGTGCAGCGCGCGCA
>DASSVA010000477.1:0-3750 GCA_035706385.1 Solimonas sp.
CTACGCGGCGGCGTCGGAAACCGGCCGCTTCTTCCTCGAATATCCGAACGACATCCCGCTGTACGGCGTGTCGTTCAACACGACGATCGGACCGTGGGCGGCGCAGGGCGAATACAGGCTGAAGGTCGACGAGCCGCTGCAGGTCGACGACGTCGAACTGCTGCTCGCCGGCGTCGGCGCGCCGAGCCAGGTCACGCCGCCGCCGGCCGCGCCGATCGGCTCGGCGCTCGGCAACAAATACATCCGCGGTTATCGCCGCCACGACGTCAGCCAGGTCGACTTCTCGGTGACGCGGCTCGCCGGGCCGATGCGCTGGATCGGTTCCGACCAGCTGCTGTTCCTCGCCGAAGCCGGCGCCGTCTACGTGCACGATCTGCCGCCGGAAAGCGAGCTGCGCTTCGAAGGGCCGGGCACGTACACGCCGGGCGATGCCGCCGTCGCCGCGCTGGTGTCGAGCCAGATCGGCGCGACGCTGCCGCAGAACAAGGGCGGCTACGCGACCGACTTCTCGTGGGGCTACAAGCTGATGGCGCGGCTGACGTACAACAACGTGCTCGGCCGCTTCCGCCTCGAACCGCAGTTGCGCTTCGACCACGACGTCAAAGGCGTGACGCCGACGCCGCTGCTGAACTTCGTCGAGGACCGCAAATCGGTCAACGCCAGCGTCACCGGCTACTACCTGCAGTCGTGGTCGGCGGAAGTCGGCTACACCGCATATTTCGGCGGCGGCAAGAACAACCTGCTCGCCGACCGCGACTACGCCGAAGTGGTGTTCAAGTACCTGTTCTGAGTTCGTGAACGGCCCGGGGGCCGTAACGGGGACAGTGGGCCGGCGCGAGCCGGCCCCTTTTTTTTGTGCGGCGAGTCACGATTTCACTTCGCATGCAGGAGCGGGCCATACCCGCGACCAAGGCCGGGGCGCGTGCATGGCGCGCTCTACAAACAAGCGTTCCCCTGTGCCCGACTGGATACGGCTTTTATTCCATAAATTTCTGTCGTTATGTCCGTCAGGGGCTGTTTTGGGCATGACGGTCCTGCTATCGTGCGCGCCCCGTTGGGCAGCGCGTGCTGTCGCTGTCGTGTTTCGTCACTGAGCCGGTCCTGCGCGCGGACCGCTCAATTCCGGCCCGAATGCCGAGGATTTGCCGTGTATCGCTACGATGAGATCGACCAGACGCTGGTCATGGAACGCGCCGCGCAGTTTCGCGAGCAGCTTGGACGTTATCACGCGGGCAAGCTGTCCGAGGACGAGTTCCGCGCGCTGCGCCTGCGCAACGGCCTGTACATGCAGCGTTTCGCGCCGATGCTGCGCATCAACGTGCCGTACGGCCATCTGAACGCGACGCAGCTGCGCCGGCTCGGCCACATCACGCGCAAATACTCGAAGGGTTACGGCCACTTCACGACGCGCCAGAACGTGCAGCTGAACTGGCCGCAGCTCGACGACGTGCCGGACATCCTCGTCGAACTCGCCGAAGTCGACATGCAGTGCATCCAGGCCTGCGGCAACGACACGCGCAACGTGACCTGCGATCACCTCGCCGGCGTCGCGCGCGACGAGATCGTCGATCCGCGGCCGTATTGCGAGCTGCTGCGCCAGTGGGAGGCGCTGAACCCGGAATTCCTGTGGCTGCCGCGCAAGTTCAAGTTCGCGTTCACCGGCGCGACCAACGACCGCGCCGCGAGCCGCACGAACGACGTCGCGATCCACATCCATCGCAACGAAGCCGGCGAGATCGGCTACCGCTTTTACGTCGGCGGCGGTCTCGGCCGCATGCCGATCCTCGGCAAGCTGACCCGGCCGTTCGTGCCGGAATCGGATCTGCTGATCTACGCGACGGCGGTCATGCGGATCTTCAACCGCTTCGGCCGCCGCGACAACATCCATCACGCGCGCATCAAGGTCGTCGTCAAGACCTGGGGCCTGGAGAAATTCCGCGATTCGGTCGAAGCCGAATACGAGCGCATCCTCGCCAGCGACGAGGCCGATACGCTGAAGCTTCAGCCGCAGGACATCGACTACATGCGCGGCTTCTTCCCGGCGCCGGCGTATCGTCCGGCGGCGGAAGTCGAGGCCGATCTCGGCGCGCTGGCGACCGGCGATCCGGCGTTCGCGGCGTGGATCAAGCGCAATGTCGTCGCGCACCGCCAGGACGGCTACCGCGCGGTGTTCATTTCGCTGAAGGCGCACGGCGAAGTCGCCGGCGACGTCAGCTCCGAGCAGTACGAGGCGCTCGCCGAGCTGACCGAGACCTACGGCTTCGGCGAGCTGCGCTCGACCTACGACCAGAACCTGGTGATGCCGGACGTCGCCGAGCGCGATCTGTATCCGCTGTGGCAGCGGCTCCGCGAACTGAATTTCGCGACGCCGAACATCGGCCTGCTGACCGACATGATCTGCTGCCCGGGCCTCGATTTCTGCGGCCTCGCGAACGCCTCGTCGATCAGCGTCTATCACGACATCTACGACCGCTTCGAATCGCTCGACGACCAATATGACGTCGGTCCGATCCGCATCACGATGAGCGGCTGCATGAACGGCTGCGGCCATCACAGCGTCGGCCACATCGGCATCCTCGGCGTCGACAAGCATGGCGAGGAGTGGTACCAGGTCATGCTCGGCGGCACGCCGTCCGACGGCCCGTCGCTCGGCGAACGCGTCGGCCGCGCGCTGTCGCGCGACGAGATCGCCGACGGCGTCGAGCGTCTCGTGCGCGCCTATCTCGATCTGCGCGACGACGCCGAGGAAAGCTTCCTCGACTGCTTCCGCCGGCTCGGCATGGAGCCGTTCAAGACGCGCCTGTACGCCGTCGCCGAACCCGAGAAGGCCGCAGCATGAGCGATGCTTCGAACGACACCGCGACCGTGATCCGCGACGACCGGCTGATCGCCGACCACTGGACCGAACTCGACGACGAGACCGCGATTCCGGCCGGCGTCGGGCCGCTGGTCGTGACGCTGGCGCGCTGGCGCGCCGAGCGCGACGCGCTGCTGGCGAGCGGCGCACCGGTCGGCGTGCGTCTCGCCAACACTGAAGATGTCGACGCGATCTTCGCCGAGGTCGCCGACCGGCCGCTGCTCGTGCTCGGTTTCCCGAAGCACGACGACGGCCGCGCGCTGACGCAGGCCAAGCTGCTGCGCGGCCGTCTCGGCTACCGCGGCGACGTGCGTGTCGACGGCCACATCCTGCAGGACCTCGTGTCGGTCGCGCGCCGCTGCGGCTGCAACGAGATCAAGCCGCGCGCCGATCAGGAACTGCAGGGCTGCCTGCGCGCGCTCGGCGAATTCTCGACCGCGTACCAGCCGGCCGCCGACGGCATCGAGTCGGTTTTCGTCCGCCGTCGCGGCAAGGCGCTGCCGGCCGGCTGAACCTTGGCCTTGGTCAACTTTTCCGCGGGTAGTCCCGCGTTGAAACCGGATCATCCGTCATTGCGAGCCGCGTAGCGGCGAAGCAATCCAGCAGCGCGCTCGGAACGGATCGCGTATCCGGATTGCTTCGTCGGCCTGCGGCCTCCTCGCAAGTCATTCCGCCCAAGGAATGACGAAATGCGCGATTCGCGCGTCGAATTGTTGACGCCCGCATCGGGAACGGGACTTGCCTCGTCGTCCGCAAACCGACACGACGCTTGCGCCGCCCCATGAACGAAATCGATGTCAGCCGCGTGCTCGCGCAGATTCGCAGCCTGCAGTCGCAGGTCGCGACGCCGGCGCGGCTGCCGCAGGCCGATGCCGCGCAGGCGCCGCAAGGCG
>DASSVA010000478.1:0-2389 GCA_035706385.1 Solimonas sp.
AATGTCCGGCACGTCCGGCGCGCAGCCGGTCGCGATCAGCACATGCGCGGCGCGGATGCGCTCGCCGCCGACCTCGACCGTATGCGCGTCGAGCAGCCGCGCGTCGCCGCGGATCAGCCGCGCGCCGGCATCGGACAGCAGTCGGCTGTAGACGCCATTGATGCGCGCGATTTCGCGGTTCTTGTTGTCGCGCAGCGTCGGCCAGTCGAACGCCGGCGCGCCCGCATCCCAGCCGTAGCTGCGCGCATGCGCGAAGTCGTCGGCGTACGACGCGCCGTAGACGAACAGCTTCTTCGGCACGCAGCCGAGATTGACGCAGGTGCCGCCGGGCTCGCTGCGTTCGGCAACCGCGACGCGCGCACCGAAACCGGCCGCGATGCGCGCCGCGCGCACGCCGCCGGAGCCGGCACCGATCACGAACAGATCGACATCGAAGGACATGCGCAGATTCCCGAAAGCCTGAGACAGGACGTCCAGCATGCCCGCAAACGGCGCGCGCTTCGATGCCCGCGCGTCCGCGCGCCGTGCTCAGCCGTGCGTCGCGTGCGGCACGTCGTCGGCGCGGCGCCGGTAATCGCCGGGGCTGACGCCGGTCCACTGGCGGAACGCGCGATGGAACGCGCTCGGTTCGGCGAAGCCGAGCGCCTGCGCGATCTCGCCGACGGTCTGCCGCGTGCGCGTCAGCTGGCGGATCGCCATGTCGCGGCGCAGCGTGTCCTTGATCGCGCGGATCGACTGGCCCTCCTCGTCGAGCCGGCGCCGCAGTGTCGACGCGCTGACGCGGAACTCGGCGGCGAGCGCGTCGAAATCCGGCCAGTCGTCCGGCGGCGTGCCGCGCAAGCGGCGGCGGATGCGCGCGGCGACGCTCTTCGGGTTGCGGTACTTGACGATGAAGTTGCGCGGCGCGCGCTGCAGGAATTCCTTGGCGCTGCGTTCGCTCTGCACGACCGGCGCTTCGAGATCGAGCGCGTTGAACGTGAACACGGTCTGCGCGGCGTCGAAGCCGACGTCGCCGGCGTAGACGGCGATGTATTCGCGCCACCACGGCGGCTGCGGATACGCGAAGCGCGCGCTGCGAACGACGATGCGCCGGCCGATCAGCCAGCACAGCAGGCCGTGCAGCATCACGAACAGCGTCTCGTGCGCGAAACGCCGGCGCTGTTCGTCGGTCGGCCGCATCGCGACGAAGCGCAGGACCGCGTCGTCGTCGCCGGCGTCGAACTCGATGCGCGTGTCGTCGAGCAGCAGGTTGAGGAAACGCGTGCCGCGCAGCAGCGCCTCGCGCAGCGTGCGCGTGTGCAGTGTCAGATGCGTCAGCGTCGCGAAGCTGCCGACTTTCAGGCGACGCGTGTCGAGGCCGAAGAATTCGTCGTCGAGCGCGCGCGCGATGTCGAGCCACAGCGTGCCGAACGCATCGGCCGAAACGCGCGATTCGTCGTTCGCGAGCAGCGCCGGATCGATGCCGGCGCGCAGCAAAAAATCGGCCGGCGCCAGACCGCGTTCGACGACGCCGTTGAGCGCCTCGCGCACGAACGCGATCGCGACGCTGCCGCCCGGACGACTCCTGTCGATGCTGATCATGGCCGGATGCTGGAATTCGGATATGCCAAGTATGGCAAATCCGGTCAGCGCTCACGGCGATTTCCGGCATCCCGCGGGCACCGCGCCGGACCTAGAATCGCGCCCCCGGGAATTGTGTCCCGCCTTACCGGATGCTGTCTTGAACGATCTTTCCGTCTCCGCACCGCCGACGCCGTACAAGGCCAGGCACAAGGTGCGTTTCGTCACCGCGACCTCGCTGTTCGACGGCCACGACGCGACCGTCAACATCATGCGCCGCATCCTGCAGGGCAGCGGCGCCGAGGTGATCCACCTCGGCCACAACCGCTCGGTCGGCGAGATCGTCAACGCCGCGCTGCAGGAGGACGTGCAGGGCGTCTGCATCACCTCGTACCAGGGCGGCCACATCGAATTCTTCAAGTACATGGTCGACCTGCTGCGCGCGAACGGCGGCGAGAACATCCGCATCTACGGCGGCGGCGGCGGCGTCATCGTGCCGGCCGAGATCAGGGAACTGATGGACTACGGCGTCGCGCGCCTGTATTCGCCGGAAGACGGCGCGACGATGGGCCTGCAGGGCATGATCAACGACGTCATGCGCGGTTGCGACTACGATCTCGCGCCGCTCGCGCCGAAAGCCGGCGACGCGCTCGCCGCGCTGCGCTCGGGCGACCGCCGGACGCTGGCGCGCGTCATCACGGCGATCGAGAACGGCAGCTATACGGCCAAGACCAAGGACGAGCTTCGCAAGGCCGCGGCCGACATCAAGACGCCGACGCTCGGCATCACCGGCACCGGCGGCGCCGGCAAGTCGTCGCTGACCGACGAG
>DASSVA010000479.1:0-7143 GCA_035706385.1 Solimonas sp.
ACACGCGCGAAGGCGCGGCGCGACCGCGAACTCGGTCACGGCGCGAAATCGAAAAGCGGCGAATCGAAGGGCCGCCGTTCGCGCGCCGCGAGCGACGCGTTGAAACGCAAGGGTACGGCCGCCGCATCGTCGCGCGCGCTGTCGCGACAGAGTCACGCCGCCGCCGGCAGTCGCAGTGCGGCGAGCCGCTCGGCGGCGGCGCGCAAGGCGGTCGCGACCAAGGGACCGCAGCGGCGATCGCAGGCCGCGAAGAAGGCGGCGCGCACGCGTGCGGCGCGCGGGCACTGAGCGGCGGCCATGTCACAGGCGAAGAAGAAACCCGCCGCGCGCAAGACGCAGCGCTGGTCGCGCAAGGTGATGGAACGCAGTGACGCGCTCGATCTGAAGGACGGTCTGTTCAGGCAGAAAGACCCGCGTGCGATCGCCCGCTCGCTGCGCCGCTCGGCCGAAGCGAGCAAGCGCCGCAAGGCCGAGCCGTTCCGCTCGGCGATGTCGATGCTGAGTTTTTACATCAACCGCGCCGGCGACAAGCTCGGCCAGCGCCAGCGTCGCACGCTGGAGAAGGCGAAGGATGCGTTGCGCGAGCTGTACGGCCGGGCGCCGTCGCGCTGAACACGCGCGTTCAGGCGCTGCCGAACTGTCGCGCGCCGAGACCGAGCGGCGCGTAACCGCTGCGGCCGTAGAGTTCCGGCGTGCCGGCCGGGCGGAACGCGCGCAGCGTCTGCTTGAGTTGCGCTTCGCGGCTGCCGAGCAGCACGGCGTTGTCGTGGTTCGCGGCGCGGCAGCGGCCGGCCAGTTCGAGCAGTTCGTCCCACAGCGCCGGCAGGCCGTTGCGCAGGCTGACGAACCAGGTGTCGAAGCCCGGTGCGCGGGCGCCGCGGCGCAACTGCAGCAGCGCGGTGCCGTGCGTCTGCAACAGGCTCGCGGCTTCGGACTTCGAGCGCGTGATCGCTTCGAGCCGCTCGACGTCGGACGCGAGCAGCGCCTGACGTTCTTCCTGCATGATGCCGAGCAGCTTGTGCGCGCAGTCGCGCTGTGCCTGCAGGTTGGTCTGCAATTGTTGGGTGATGTCGTTCGGCGCGAGCGCAGTCATCCGTAGAGCTCCCATTCGCTTTTCATCATCCGCGCGGCGATCGCCTGCGGATCGATCTTGTAGCTGCCGCTCGCCAGTTCGGCGCTGACGCTGGCGACGCGCGCCGGGTCGATGCCGGACGCTTCATTGGCGGCGTTCGCGGTCTGCTGCAACAGCACGGCATCGCGTGTGAGACGCACGCAATCGCCGGCCGGCGCGGTGGCCGTCGTCGCGGCCTTGCCGCCGGCCTTGCCGGAAGCCGCTGCGGGCGCACGCGCCAGCGGTGCGTAGCTGTCGACCGTGCCACCGTTGATCTTCGTCGTCATCGTCCTGCTCGAAATTCCGGGCCTGCGAACTTAGCGGCACGCTGGAACGGAACTTGAGGGGCGGACATGCGGTTTCACAGCTCGACCACGCCGGGCGCGGTGATCGTGCCTTCGACGATGCGTTTCGAGCGGCTGTTCTGGACGCGGATGCGGCTGCCGCGGCCGCCGTCGGCCATCGCCTTGCCTTCGGCGCGGACTTCGATGCCGGCGGCGCGGCCGATCAGCGTGACGAGATCGCCGCGGCGAATGCAGCGTTCGGGCTCGACGTCGGCCGGCGAGATCGCCTGACCGGCGCCGACCGGCCGACGGAATTCGTTGCCGGCGAGCGTCGCCGCGTCGCTGACGTAACCGAACGGCAGTTGCGCGACGTCGCGTGTCTCGCTGCGCAGCGCGCTGGCGTCGACGATCTCGCCGCGGCGCACGGCGCGCGTCAGCACCAGCACCGGCCGCAGATCGCGAATGCGCACCGGCACGTACAGCGTCCATGTCTCGGGCGCGGCGCAGCGCACGGTGACGCTGGCCGACGCGCCGCGCGCGGCGCCGGCTTCGGCGTCGGGCGCGCTCGCGCAGACCGGCAGCCGCAGGCGCGGGTCGATGGCGTCGGCACTGACCTCGGCGGTCGGCGGCAGGTTTTTCCTGACCGCCGCCTCGGCGACGCGGCGGATGCGATCGAGCGGCTCGATCGCGTCGCCGGCGCGCGCGGCCGGCGCCAGCATGCACGCGCACGCCAAGGCGAGGCGGACGGTGATGCGGCGGGCGGCGGAAACTTGCGACATGCGGGCGACAGGCAAGCGCCGTTCCAGCGTCGCCGCGCTCAAGTCGGACGCGGCGCGGCCGATAGCCGCACATGGCCTACGGACTTCTCGAAAGCATCGACAGCAGCACGCGGCTGGCCGGCCACAACCGGCTCGCGCTGCTGCTGTTCCGGCTCGGCACGCGCCAGATTTTTGGCATCAACGTGTTCAAGGTGCAGGAAGTGCTGAAAGTGCCGGCGCTGACGCACATGCCTGGCGCGCATCCGCAGGTGCGCGGCGTGCTCGATCTGCGTGGCCGCGTCGTGCCGGTGATCGATCTGCGCCGCGCGATCGGCATGGCCGACGATCCGGCGCTGCCGGCGCCGGCGCATCTGGTCGTCGCCGAGTTCAACCGCAGCGTGCAGGCGTTTCTCGTCGCGCAGGTCGAACGCATCGTCCATCTCGACGTCGCCGAGCTGCAGCCGCCGCCGGCCGACGGCGACACCGACAACTATCTGACGGCGGTCGCGCGCTTCCAGAACCACGACGTCGGCATCATCGACGTCGAAAAAGTGCTCGCCGAAATCCTCGGCGGACCGGCCGGGCTGTCGGACGCGCTCAGCGAGACCGTGCGCGGTCTCGACGCCGGCGGGCTGAAGGTGCTGATCGTCGACGATTCGCGCGTCGCGCGTTCGCAGATCGAAGGCGTGCTCGAACAGCTCGGCATCGCCGCGCTGAGCGCGAAGGACGGCCGCGAGGCGCTGGAGCGGTTGCAGATGCTGGCGGCGCAGGCGCCGCTCGACGAGCAGTTGCTGATGGTGATCTCCGATGTCGAGATGCCGACGATGGACGGCTACCGGCTGACGACGGAAATCCGTCGCGACCCGGCGCTGCAGGATCTGTACGTGCTGCTGCACAGCTCGCTGTCCGGCGTATTCAACACGGCGATGGTCGAGAAGGTCGGCGCCGACCGTTTCATCGCCAAATTCAGCTCGGACGAGCTCGCGCAGGCCGTCATCACGCGGCTCGAAAACCTGATCGCGACGCACTGATCGCGCGGACACGTCATTGCGAGGCGCCGCGGGCGACGAAGCAATCCAGACGCGCCACGCACACCGCAGGACTGGATCGCCGCGGCCGCTGTGCGGTCTCGCGATGACGGTCTTTTCCGGAAGGATTCGCCGGTCTGGCACATGGCTTGCCTCGGCGGGGCAGACCCACGAGGACGGCGGCAATGGCCATCGACAACGCGACATTCGGCATCCAGGAGCAGGCGCTGCAACTGCAGCGGCGGCGGCTGGAGCTGATCGCCGCGAACATCGCCAACGCCGACACGCCGGGTTTCCAGGCGCGCGACCTCGATTTCCGCAAGGCGCTCGAAACCGCGCAGCACGCCGCGACACCCGACGCGGCAACGCGCACGCTGCACGGCAGCGCGCCGCAATATCGCGTCGCGCTGCAGCCGTCGGTCGACGGCAACACCGTCGACGTGCAGGTCGAACAGGGCCAGTTCGCCGACGCCGCGCTGCGCTATCAGGCCGGCCTCAGTTTTCTCGACGCGCGCATCAAGAGTCTGATGACGGCGCTGAGCGGACAATAGGAGCGATAGCGCATGTCGTCATTCCGCATCTTCGACATCGCCGGCAGCGCGATGAGCGCGCAGTCGGCGCGACTCAACACCGTTGCCAGCAATCTCGCGAACGCCGACGCCGTGAGCGGCGATCCGGACGCGGTCTACAAGGCTCGGCTGCCGGTGTTCAAGACCGTCATGGAGCCGGGCAGCCAGGACAGCGCCGGCGTGCGCGTGCTCGGCATCGTCGAAAGCCAGGCCGCGCCGGAGAAACGCTACGAGCCCGGCAATCCGATCGCCGATGCCGACGGCTATGTCTACGCGCCGAACGTCAACGTCGTCGAGGAGATGGTCAACATGATCTCCGCGTCGCGTTCCTATCAATCGAGTGTCGACGTGATGAACACCGCCAAGGATCTGGCGATGCGCACGCTGACGCTCGGCAAGTGAGATTCCGATGACTGCGACCTCCGGTGTTGCCGACAATCCCTACGCCACGCTCGGTCTCGGCCTGAACAAGACCGACGACGACGGCGGCGGCAGCGCGCTCGGCCAGGACGCGTTCCTGAAACTGCTGACGACGCAGCTGCAGAACCAGAATCCGTTGAAGCCGACCGACAACACCGAATTCCTCGGCCAGCTCGCGCAGATCAGCACGGTGTCCGGCGTGCAGTCGCTGAACGATTCGTTCGGCGCGCTCGCGAATTCGCTGACCTCGTATCAGACGCTGCAGGCCGCGCAGCTCGTCGGCCACAAGGTCCTGGTGCCGAGCAGCGCCGGTTATTTGCCGGACGGCGGCACGCTGGCCGGCGCGGTCGCGCCGTCGGCGAGCGGCGACGTGCAGGTCGACATCGTCGACGCCAGCGGCCAGGTCGTGCGCACGCTCGATCTCGGCCAGCAGTCGGCCGGCGTCGTCAATTTCTCGTGGGACGGCAAGGACAGCCACGGCGACGCGCTCGCCGCCGGCACCTACAAGCTGCAGGCGCGTCTCGCCGAAGGCGCGACGCAGACCGCGCTGACCACGTACGCGTCGAGCACCGTGCAGAGCGTGCAGCTCGGCGCGGACGGCCTGACGCTCGATCTTCAAGGCATCGGCGCATTCGCGCTGAGCGACGTCGCGCAAATCCTCTGACGGTCGAAATGAATTCCGTGCCGGCCACGACCGCCCTCACCCTACCACCCGCTCCGCGGGCGGTCCCTCCCTCTCCCACTTCGTGGGCGAGGGACAGCGGACTCGCTGCGCGAGATTCACGCTAACGGAGTTCTCTCATGCCTTTTCAAATCGCCCTGTCCGGACTCAACGCGGCGTCCGCCGACCTGAACGTCACGGCCAACAACATCGCCAACGTCAACACCACCGGCTTCAAGTCGTCGCGCGCCGAGTTCGCCGATCTGTTCCCGATCTCCGCGTACGGCCTGTCGTCGACCGCGACCGGCATCGGCGTGCGCACCGGCCGCGTCGCCCAGCAGATGTCGCAGGGCTCGATCAACACGACCGGCAACACGCTCGACCTGGCGATCGGCGGCGAAGGTTTCTTCACGCTGTCCGACAACGGCGCGATCGTCTATTCGCGCGCCGGCGCGTTCGGCACCGACGACAACGGTTATGTCGTCAACGCCGCCGGCCAGCGTTTGCAGGTGTTCCCGACGACCGCCAACGGCGGCTTCGACACCGCGCGGCTCGGCGATCTGCAGCTGTCGACGACCACCAATCCGCCGAAGCCGACCGCGGCGATCAGCGCCAACATCAACCTGCCGTCGACCGACGAGGCGCCGGCGACGACGCCATTCGACGCGAGCGACGCGAGCAGCTACAACCAGACGCGCTCGCTGACGGTCTACGACTCGCTCGGCACCGCGCATCAGGCGGCGATGTATTACGTCAAGAGCGCGACCGCGAACACCTGGGACGTGCACGTGCAGATCGACGGCAATGACGTCGGCGGCGGCACCGTCACGTATTCCGACAGCGGCACGCTGCTGACGCCGGCCGGCGGCGATCTGGCGCTGAACGCGTACACGCCGAGCAACGGCGCGGCGGCGATGAACCTCACGCTCGATCTCGGCGATTCGACGCAGTACGGCGACAGCTTCAGCCTCAACACGCTGACGCAGGACGGTTACACGACCGGCTCGCTGACGACGGTCGAGATCACCGCGGAAGGCATCGTCCAGGCGCGCTACACGAACGGCCAGGCGACGCCGCTCGGCCAGATCGCGCTGACGCGCTTCCCGAATCCGCAGGGGCTGCAACAGCTCGGCAACTCGACCTGGGGCGAGACCTACGTCGCCGGCCAGCCGATCCGCGGCGGCGGCGATTCGCCGAACTTCGGCGGCATCCAGTCCGGCGCGCTCGAAGGCTCGAACGTCGACCTGACCGCGCAGCTCGTCAACATGATCACCGCGCAGCGCAACTACCAGGCGAACGCGCAGATGATTTCGACGGCGGACCAGATCACGCAGACGATCATCAATATTCGGTGAGGAGTGAGGCGTGAGGGGTGAGGCGTGAGGCGTGAGGGGTGAGGCGCAACCGCGCGAGGGCCCAGCCCGTTTCCCGTTTCTCGTTTCCCGTCAAACGCCTCCCGCCTCACCCCTCACGGAGCAAGAGCCATGGACCGTGCCCTCTACGTCGCGATGACCGGCGCCCGCGAGACGCAGCGCCAGCAGGCGATCAACAACCACAATCTCGCGAACGTCTCGACGACCGGCTTTCGCGCCGAACTGCTCGCGAGCAGCGCGCAGGCGGTGCAGGGACCGGGCCTGCCGACGCGCGTCAACGCGGCGGCGCAGAGCGTCGGCTGGGATTCGCGCGGCGGCAGCATCCAGCAGACCGGCCGCAATCTCGATGTCGCGTTCGCCGAGGACGCCTGGCTCGCGGTGCAGGCGCCGGACGGCAGCGAGGCGTACACCAAGGCCGGCGATCTGCAGCTCGACGCCGGCGGCCAGTTGCGCACCGCGTCGGGTCTCGCCGTGCTCGGCGACGGCGGCCCGCTGACGCTGCCGCAATCGGCGACGACGCTGATCGGCAACGACGGCACGATCAGCGTGCAGCCGCTCGGCAGCGGCACCGAAGCGCTCGCCGCCGTCGGCCGCCTGCGCATCGTGCGCGCGACGCCCGACCAGCTCGAACGCGGCGTCGACGGCCTGATGCGCGCGAAGCCCGGCGTCGCGCTCGACGCGGCGAGCGGCAACGTCGCGATCAGCGGTGCGCTCGAAGGCAGCAACGTCAACCTGCCGGAGACGATGGTCAACATGATCAGCCTCGCGCGGCAGTTCGAGCTGCAGACCAAGCTGATGAAGACGACCGAGGACAATGCCGCGGCGGCGTCGACGCTGACGCGGATGGGTGGCTGATTCCGCGATGCCTCGCGGCGATCAAAAGCCGCAAACGCCCTGCAGGAGCGCCCCATGGGCGCGACCGCGGCGAAATCCGTACGT